>JAFGAF010000400.1 GCA_016933815.1 Prolixibacteraceae bacterium | reverse complement strand
TTAAAGCGGTACGAGCAAACAAAGCTTTCGCCCAAAGCAAAGCACTGCCAAAGCGATGCCCGCAATACACCGGGGTATAGTTGAACATTGTAGTCGGCCCAGTTTACCTGCCCCGGTTGAATTTCCATAACGCCCGATATGCCGCCGTACGATTTTGTGTATTCGCTTTTAACGGCAGTTTCGCGATAATCGCCCAGTCTGAAACCTTGTTCGCCAAGGCCAACGTTTTGTCCTCTCGCAAAATATTCGGTGTACGAGAGAAAATCGTATCCTTCGAGCCTGAAGTTGTCTGTTTCGGTAAATAGTGCTGTGCAATTGGTTGTTATCCATTGATTTGGAGAAATGTGTTCGCGCAATATTGCAGCTTGCATGTTCATGTAATTGCTGAATTGGTTTGCACTAAAACGCCTGAAATCCAACTGCCAGGTTGGGCTCGAAACTCCGTTGGGATGTGTTTCGGGGTTGGGCAATCGAATTTGATCGAAACTGCTTAAAGTGCCGCTCCACATAGCTGAACCCCATTCTTTATTCAGTTGGTCGATGGTTTTGTATTTTTCTTTTAACCATTGCTGAAACTTGGGGATCATAATAGGACTGTAGTCAACTTGAGAATAATGGCTCGGTTCGTTATCGACTTGCCAACCGATTACATTTGGGTTATGCCCGTAACGCTCGGCCATTTTGCTTACAATAATTTTGGTGAACTCGTGGTATTTATCGCTCGACCACGAATAACAAGCCCTGCTGCCATGTTCGCAACGAATTCCGTTGCTACGTACCAACATTGTTTCGGGGTATTTTTGGGTGAGCCAAACCGGAGGGGCAGGGGTTGGTGTGCCAAGTACTACTCTCAGATTGTTTTGTTCGCATATCGAAATGGCTTTGTCGAGCCAAGCGAAATTGAACTGCCCCTCGGTAGGCTCAAGCATTGCCCACGAAAATTCGGCCATGTGAACAAACTCAAAACCTAACTCAGCAATTTTGCTGATGTCGTGTTCCCATTCCGATTCGTCCCAATGCTCGGGATAATAATAGATACCTGAGCTTACATAATTATCGGGACTAAAGAACTTGATTTGTGCAATGGTAATATTTGATGATAAAATCAACAAAGCAATAATTAAGCTTCGACAGGTAACTATTTTTAGTATTCGTTCCATTTTAATTGTATTCTTTTTCAGATGATTGATAAATGCCAAAACTCGATAAAGCAACATTGTTGTTGGCTTTTGTTACTACTAATTTTACTTGTTTGCTTTTGGTTTGTTTTGTGCGCAATAAGCGTTTGTAGCCAATTGTTGTGCCTTGATACAATGTTTCCCATTGGCCGTTTACCAATGCATCTACTTTAAATTCACTTATGCGTTGACCCAAATGAACCGGTTCTTGTAACATAATTCTGTCGAACTCTATTTCGTTCTTAAAACTCAGGCTTATTTCGACCGGTAAAGCCTGTTGTTGACTGGCCCAATATGTTTCAATATTGTTGTCGAGTATGTTTTTGACTTCGAAATTTCTCACAGAATTTTTTGCAATTGCTTTTGCTTTGGATGCCATGTTATTGCTGAAAGTTTCGTCAATTATTTGTTTGAATTCATTTAAAGCTGCAACATCGTTTTCGTGTATAAGTCCCCGATGGTCGGGGGGTAGGTTGAGCAATAACACTGCATTTCGACCTACCGATTTGTAGTAAATATCGACCAACTGATTGGCTGTTTTTACTAACGAATCTTCATGCTGGTGGTAAAACCAGCCAGGTCGGATAGAAACATCGCACTGGCCTACAATCCAATGAGTTCCGTTGGGATCGCCTGTGTTGAGGTATTTTGTGTCGGAGGCACCAATTATCAGTTTGTTTTGATTAATTGTTGACCAGAATGTTTCGCCTGCAAAGCCTTTTTCGTTGCCTATCCAATGTACATCGGGGCCGGCATCCGAAAATATCATAATGTCGGGTTGCAATTCTTTTACCAAGGCAAAGGTTGAGTCCCATTGGTAATATGTTTTGTTGTCGATTTTGCGTGTTTCGTAGGCACCACCATAAAAACCATCGCCTCCGTTAGCACCGTCGAACCATATTTCGTTAATGCTGCCGTAATTACTCAATAGTTCGCGGAGCTGATTGCGATAATAGTTGATGTATTGAGGGTTTCCGTAATCTTTATGGTTGCGATCCCAAGGCGAGAGGTATAAACCGGCTTTTATATTATGTTTTTTGCAAGCATCAACAAATTCGCGAACAATGTCGCCTCTGCCGTTTTTATAAGGGCTGTTTTTTATGCTGTGTTCGGTGTATTTGCTTGGCCATAAGCAAAAACCATCGTGATGCTTTGCTGTTAGCAATAGTTCTTTCAATCCGGCATTTTTTGCAGTAATTACCCATTGTTCAACATCGAGCCTGGTTGGATTGAATACCGATGGGTTTTCGTCGCCAAAGCCCCATTCTTTGTTGGTAAATGTGTTTATGGTAAAGTGAATAAAACCGATAGTTTCCATTTGCTGATACTCGAATTGTTTAGCCGATGGAAGTACTTTATTTGCCGGTATGTTTTCGGTTGAATTGAAACATTTACTGAAAAAAATTAAAATAAACATTAAAAAGAAGTAATAACGGCTCATAATTTTCTGAT
The DNA here is from genome assembly GCA_016933815.1 of Prolixibacteraceae bacterium. Classification (GTDB taxonomy): domain Bacteria; phylum Bacteroidota; class Bacteroidia; order Bacteroidales; family Prolixibacteraceae; genus Roseimarinus. The sequence continues at coordinate 426 of JAFGAF010000400.1, read as the reverse complement.
TTTAAGCAAACTATTAAAACCACCATTACAGTGGTTTTAATAGTTAATAAAGGACTACTAGTTTATGATAATGATCTTTCGGGTTTCTTCAAAGTATTCGTTATTGTTTGTTATACTCATTTTAAGCAAGTAAATGCCTTTGTTTACGTGCATATCTTGCCAAACTAACTGGTGGTTTCCTTTATCAATAAAGTTATTCACCAATAGTTTTTCGAGTTTACCTGTTGCATTGTAAATGCCTATTTGTACTTCACTGCCAACAGACAAAGTATAATCGATAGTTAGCATGTTAACCGATGGTAAGGGATATATTTTGTTGATTATCGATTTGCCGGTTTTCGATTCGTTGATGCTGTTTTGATCATCATCATCGTCATCGTCATCGTCACCATCATCGTCACCATCGTCGTCACCATCGTCGTCACC
>JAFGAF010000044.1 GCA_016933815.1 Prolixibacteraceae bacterium | reverse complement strand
TAAGCTTGCGGAATGTTTCCACCACCAAATCCCATTGGGGGCATTTGTGGTTCGTTTCCTTGGTTCACCTTAATCAAACCATGCTGGGCTTCGAATTTCTTTACATTATCTTGTAAAGCCAATAACAAACGCTTTGCATGTTCGGGTGTAAGAATAATTCTCGACTTAACACCTGCTTTAGGAACACCGGGCATCACCCTTACAAAATCAATAACAAACTCCGATGTAGAATGCGTAATAATTGCAAGGTTTGAATAAATGCCTTGTGCAATTTCATCGCTCAACTCAATATTGAGTTGGTTTTGATTTTTTTTGTTTTGATCGTCCATCATGCAGTTTTATTAATCGTCGTCTTCGTTATCGTAATCGAGGTCTTTTTGTTCAACCAGTCGGTCGTATTCTTCTTTCGATCCTACAACCAGGTTTTTGTATTCCTTGGTACCGGTACCAGCCGGTATTAAGTGACCACAAATTACGTTTTCTTTCAAACCGTTTAAGTCGTCGATTTTTCCGTTGATAGCAGCTTCGTTAAGTACTTTTGTTGTTTCCTGGAACGAAGCAGCACTCATCCAGCTTTTGGTTTGTAACGATGCACGGGTAATACCTTGCAACACCTGGCTCGATGTTGCGGGTATGGCTTCACGGGCTTCGATTACTTTTTTGTCTTTACGACGCAACAACGAGTTTTCGTCGCGCAAACGGCGTGCTGTAACAATTTGTCCTTCTTTGAAATTCTCACTGTCGCCACGGTCGGTTACCACTTTTTTGTTGTAAATCCAATCGTTTTCGTGCAAGAAATCCATTTTATCGACCAATTGTTTCTCGAGGAAGCGGGTATCGCCAGGATCGTCAATTTCAACTTTACGCATCATTTGGCGAACAATCACCTCGAAGTGCTTATCGTTAATCTTCACACCCTGCATGCGGTAAACATCCTGAACTTCGTCAACAATGTATTCCTGAACAGCGGTAGGCCCTTTAATATTTAAGATATCGCCCGGCGTAATTGCACCATCCGACAATGCAGTACCTGCCCTGATGTAGTCGTTTTCCTGTACGAGGATTTGACGCGAAAGTGGCACAAGATACTTTTTAACATCGCCTGTACGCGAAGTGATAATTATTTCGCGGTTACCACGTTTGATTTTACCCAACGATACTTCACCGTCGATTTCAGAAACAACGGCAGGATTCGATGGATTACGGGCTTCGAACAATTCGGTTACCCTTGGCAAACCACCGGTGATATCGCCTGCTTTTCCTGAGCTACGCGGTATTTTAACCAGAATTTCGCCTTGCTGAACCTTCTGTTTGTTCTCAACCGACATGTGGCCACCCACAGGTAAGTTGTACGAACGGATTACATTCCCCTTAGCATCGAGAATAGTCAATGCCGGGTTTTTGGCTTTATCCTTGGTTTCGATAATTACCTTCTCTTTGTAACCGGTTTGTTCGTCCGATTCTTCGCGATAGGTAATACCATCAATCATGTTTTCGAACTCAACAGTACCATCGTATTCCGAAATAATTACCCCGTTATATGGATCCCATTCGCAAATAAGTTGGTCTTTTTTGATTTCCTCGCCATTCTTGATGAACAGTTTCGAACCGTAAGGCAAGTTATGTGTCGAAACAATAATGCCTGTGTTTTTATCAATGATTCGTAATTCGGCCAAACGACTAACCACGACAAGGATTTCGTTTCCTTGTTCATCTTTACGGCTAACCGAACGAAGTTCTTCAATTTCGGCAATACCATCGTAACGCGAAACAATTGTCGATTGTGTTGAAACGTTACCCGCGATACCACCCACGTGGAAAGTACGAAGGGTAAGCTGAGTACCTGGTTCACCAATCGATTGAGCTGCAATAACACCAACAGCTTCGCCTTTTTGTACCATGCGGCCGGTAGCCAGGTTACGTCCGTAACATTTCGAACATACACCTTGCAACGATTCGCAGGTAAGAACCGAACGAATTTCAACACGTTCAATCGGCGACTCTTCAATTGCAGCAGCAATTTCTTCGGTTATTTCTTCGCCCGACTTAACAATTAAATCACCGGTAAGCGGGTGATAAATATCGTGAACCGAACAACGGCCAAGTATGCGTTCTTCGAGCGAAGCAACTACTTCTTCGTTTTTCTTAACGGCAGTAGCAACCAAGCCCCTTAATGTTCCACAGTCTTTTTCGTTAATAATAACATCCTGAGCAACATCAACCAACCTACGGGTAAGATAACCTGCATCGGCAGTTTTAAGAGCGGTATCGGCCAAACCTTTACGCGCACCGTGGGTTGAAATAAAGTATTCAAGTACCGACAAACCTTCTTTAAAGTTAGAAAGAATTGGGTTTTCGATAATTTGAGCAGTAGTTGCACCCGATTTTTGTGGTTTAGCCATAAGGCCCCTCATACCACAAAGCTGGCGGATTTGTTCTTTTGAACCCCTCGCACCCGAATCGAGCATCATGTAAACCGGGTTAAAACCCTGACGGTCGGAGCTTAATGTTTTCATCACCACTTGTGTCAACTTAGCGTTTACGTGTGTCCAAGTATCAATTACCTGGTTGTAACGTTCGTTGTTGGTAATGAAACCCATGTTGTAGTTGGTCATAATCTCTTCAACTTCGCTATAACCCTCGTCAACCATTTCTGATTTGTCGTCGGGAATAATTACGTCGGAGAGGTTAAACGACAAACCGCCACGGTAGGCCATTTTATAACCCAGATCTTTAATATTATCGAGGAATTCGGCAGTAGCGGCATTATCGGTTTTCTTCAAAACGAAGGCAATAATGTCCCTAAGTGCTTTTTTGGTCAACAACTGGTTAATGTAACCTACTTTTGCAGGTACCGATTGATTAAAAATTAACCGGCCAACCGTTGTTTCAATAGTATGGTAAATTGGATTGCCTTTTTTATCGATATCATCGACACGACATTTTACAATTGCGTGTAAACCAACCTTCCGTTCGTTATATGCAATTATTGCTTCTTCCGATGAATAAAAGTTCAAACCTTGTCCTTTATCGTTTTCGCGGGCCTTGGTCATGTAGTACAAACCAAGCACCATGTCTTGCGATGGAACGTTAATTGGAGCACCGTTCGACGGGTTCAAAAGGTTGTGTGCCGAAAGCATCAGCATTTGTGCCTCCAAAATAGCAGCATTGCCAAGTGGAAGGTGCACAGCCATTTGGTCACCATCGAAGTCGGCGTTAAAACCGGTACATACCAATGGGTGAAGCTGAATAGCCTTTCCTTCGATCAGTTTAGGCTGGAATGCTTGGATCGACAAACGGTGAAGGGTTGGAGCCCTGTTTAAAAGAACAGGGTGACCTTTCATTACGTTTTCGAGTATGTCCCAAACTACAGCGTCTTTGCGATCAACAATTTTTTTGGCCGACTTAACTGTTTTTACAATACCGCGCTCAATAAGTTTGCGAATAATAAAAGGTTTATACAACTCGGCAGCCATATCCTTAGGGATACCGCACTCGTGTAATTTAAGGTTTGGGCCAACAACAATTACCGAACGAGCAGAATAATCGACACGTTTACCCAATAAGTTTTGACGGAAACGACCTTGTTTCCCTTTCAAACTATCGGACAACGATTTTAAAGCACGGTTGTTCTCTGTTTTAACAGCATTCGATTTGCGCGAGTTGTCGAACAATGAATCGACAGCCTCTTGAAGCATACGTTTTTCGTTACGAAGAATTACCTCAGGTGCTTTGATTTCGATCAACCTTTTTAAACGGTTGTTACGAATAATCACCCTGCGGTACAAGTCGTTAAGGTCAGAAGTTGCAAAACGTCCGCCATCGAGGGGCACAAGCGGCCTTAAATCGGGCGGTATAACAGGCACAACTTTAACAATCATCCACTCGGGACGGTTCAGTTGCGTACTGGCACGAAAAGCTTCAACAACTTGCAATCTTTTTAATGCTTCGTTTTTACGCTGTTGCGATGTTTCGATATTGGCTTTGTGTCGTAAATCAAACGAAAGTTCATCGAGATCAACCCTTTGAAGCAATTTTTGAAGAGCTTCGGCACCCATTTCGGCAATAAACTTATCGGGATGATCGTCTTCGAGCATCTGGTTTTCCTTTGGAAGTGATTCCAAAATATCGATGTATTCTTCTTCGGTAAGGAAATCGAGTTGTTTAATTCCGTCCATGGCTTTTACACCTGCATTTATTACAACATAACGTTCGTAATAAATAATGGAGTCGAGCTTTTTGGTTGGTAATCCTAACAAGTAGCCAATTTTATTGGGTAACGATTTGAAGTACCAAATATGCGCCACAGGAACAACCAACGAGATATGCCCCATACGTTCGCGACGAACTTTTTTCTCGGTTACTTCAACACCGCACCTGTCGCAAACAATGCCACGATACCTAATGCGTTTGTATTTTCCACAATGGCATTCATAGTCCTTCACAGGGCCAAAAATGCGCTCACAGAACAAGCCATCGCGCTCGGGCTTATACGTTCTGTAGTTGATGGTTTCAGGCTTTAAAACTTCGCCATGAGATCTTTCGAGAATCTCTTCGGGCGATGCTAAGCTGATAGAGATTTTGTTAAAGCTACTCTTTACTTTATTGTCTCTTCTAAAAGCCATTTATTGTAGTTATTTAATTACTAATTAAAAAAATGTTTTCACCGGATTTACGGCATAACCTTAATCCATGTTTACACTCAAGCCTAAGCCTCGTAATTCGTGCAACAATACATTAAGTGACTCGGGAATACCGGGTTGAGGCATTGGATCGCCTTTCACAATTGCTTCGTAAGCTTTGGCCCTGCCGATAACATCATCAGATTTAACGGTAAGAATCTCTTGCAATATGTGCGAAGCGCCAAATGCTTCGAGAGCCCAAACTTCCATTTCACCAAAACGCTGACCACCAAACTGAGCTTTACCGCCCAATGGTTGCTGCGTAATAAGTGAGTATGGCCCAATTGAACGTGCATGCATTTTGTCTTCAACCATGTGCCCCAGCTTAAGCATATAAATTATACCAACAGTTGCAGGTTGATCGAAAGGTTCACCGGTTTCGCCATCGTAAAGATTGGTTTTTCCGAATGCGGGTACACCGGCTTTATCGGTATAATCGGTTATTTGTTCGAGCGAAGCACCGTCGAAAATTGGGGTGGCAAATTTCAGTCCCAATTGTTTTCCTGCCCAACCTAAAACAGTTTCGTAAATCTGTCCCAGGTTCATACGCGAAGGTACACCAAGCGGGTTCAAAACAATATCAACGGGAGTACCATCGGCAAGGAAAGGCATATCTTCGTCGCGAACAATACGCGAAACAATACCTTTGTTACCGTGGCGACCTGCCATTTTATCACCAATTTGAAGTTTACGTTTTTTAGCAATATACACCTTTGCCAACTGAATGATACCTGTTGGCAGTTCGTCGCCAATAGTAACATTGTACCTGTCGCGGCGTGCTACTGCTTCGTATTCTTTATACCTTACAATATAGTTATTGATCAGGTCGGCTATCATTTCATTCTTATCGTTATCGGTAGTCCACTTATTGGGGTTAACTACTAAATAATCGATTTCCTGAAGTTGTTTGAGTGTAAGCTTTACACCTTTGCTAACAATTTCGCCGCCGTAATAATCGCGCACACCTTGCGATGTTTTTCCGTTAACCAATTGGAACAAACGTTCTTCGAGGTCGCTTCGTAATGCAGCAACCTGACGGTCGAAACGTTCGTCGATTTCTTCGAGCATTGGTTTTGATGTATTGCGGCCTTTTTTGTCTTTGATTACCCTTGAGAATAATTTTTTATCGATAACCACACCACTCAACGATTGAGAAGCTTTCAACGATGCATCTTTTACATCGCCTGCTTTATCGCCAAAGATTGCACGAAGCAGTTTTTCTTCGGGTGAAGGATCCGATTCGCCTTTTGGTGTTATTTTTCCAATTAAAATATCGCCGGGTTTCACAACGGCACCAATACGTATCAAACCATTTTCGTCGAGATTGCGTGTTGCGTCTTCGCTAACGTTTGGAATATCGGAAGTGAATTCTTCCATACCCCTTTTTGTTTCGCGTACTTCGAGTGAATGTTCGTCGATATGCACCGAGGTGAAAATATCTTCACGTACAATTCTTTCTGAAATTACAATCGCATCCTCGTAGTTGTAACCCTGCCAAGGCATAAATGCCACTTTAAGGTTACGTCCAAGAGCCAATTCACCTCCTTGGGTAGCATAGCCTTCAGTCATGATTTGCTTATTGCTAACCCTTTGGCCTTTGCGAACAATTGGCCTTAAGGTAATACTTGTACCCTGGTTGGTTTTAACGTACTTGGGTAATTTATATGATTTCAAATCGGATTCGAAACTAACGTAACGTTGTTTGTCGGTACGATCGTAACGAATAACAATTTCTTTTGCATCAACATACTCAACCACGCCTTCGCCTTGAGCGGTTATGTGTACCCTCGAGTCGGTAACTACACGTTCTTCGAGTCCGGTACCCACAATAGGCGATTCGGGTTTGATAAGTGGTACTGCCTGTCGCATCATGTTCGATCCCATAAGCGCACGGTTGGCATCGTCGTGCTCAAGGAAGGTAATCAACGAAGCTGCAATTGAGGCAATTTGGTTGGGTCCAACGTCCATTAACTGAACATCGGAAGGTTCAACAAGCGGATAATCACCTTCCAAACGTGCTTTTACCTTTGGATTAATGAATTTTCCCTGATCATCGATCGGAGCATTTGCTTGTGCAATAACCTGACCTTCTTCTTCTTCGGCAGTGAGATATATAATACCATTGTTGGTTAAATCAACTTGCCCTTCGCTTACTTTACGGTAAGGAGTTGAAATGAATCCAAGTTCGGTAACTTTAGCATAAACACAAAGTGAAGAGATCAAACCAATGTTTGGACCTTCGGGTGTTTCAATGGGACACAACCTTCCGTAGTGGGTAAAGTGAACGTCGCGCACCTCGAAACCTGCACGTTCGCGCGAAAGACCACCTGGTCCGAGAGCCGACATACGACGTTTGTGTGTCATTTCGGCTAACGGGTTGGTTTGATCCATAAACTGCGAAAGGGCGTTGGTTCCAAAGAATGAGTTGATAACCGATGAAAGTGTTTTGGAGTTGATCAGATCGATCGGTGTAAACACTTCGTTATCGCGTACGTTCATTCTTTCACGTATGGTACGTGCCATACGAGCTAAACCTACTCCAAATTGGTTCGACATTTGTTCGCCCACGGTACGAACCCTACGGTTCGATAAGTGGTCGATATCGTCGACATCGGTTTTTGAGTTAACCAACTGGATAAGGTATTTGATGATCTCGATCATGTCCTGATTGGTCAGTACACGAGTATCGATATCGATATCGAGATTTAATTTTTTATTGATCCTGTAACGGCCAACATTACCGAGGTCGTATCTTTTCTCAGAAAAGAAAAGGTTTTCGATAACCTCGCGGGCAGTTGACTCATCGGGCGGTTCAGAGTTTCGTAATTGGCGGTAAATGTAGAGTACTGCTTCTTTCTCTGAGTTACATGGGTCCTTTTGAAGCGTGTTGTATATTATTGCGAAATCTTGAATACTGGCTTCTTCTTTGTGGAGCAAAATGGTTTTTGCTTCCGAATCGATGATCATATCGATGTGTTCGTTTTCGAGCACAGTTTCACGATCGATCACAACTTCGTTACGTTCAATAGAAACTACCTCGCCGGTATCTTCGTCAACAAAATCTTCGACCCACGATTTAAGTACACGTGCAGCAAGTTTACGTCCAACATATTTTTTTAATCCGCTCTTCGATACTTTAATTTCGTCGGCAAGGTTAAATATTTCGAGAATATCTTTATCGCCTTCGTAGCCAATGGCTCTTAACAATGTTGTAACAGGTAATTTCTTTTTCCTGTCGATGTATGCATACATCACATTATTGATATCGGTAGCAAACTCGATCCACGAACCTTTAAACGGGATGATACGAGCTGAGTACAATTTGGTACCATTGGCATGTACGCTTTGCCCGAAGAAAACTCCGGGAGAACGGTGCAGCTGTGAAACGATAACCCTTTCGGCCCCGTTGATCACAAAAGTACCCCTTTCGGTCATGTAAGGTATGGTACCTAAATAAACATCTTGTACCACAGTATCGAAGTCTTCGTGCTCGGGATCGGTACAATAAAGCTTCATTTTAGCTTTAAGTGGCACACTAAAAGTTAAGCCCCTTTCAATACACTCATCAATTGAATAGCGAGGCGGATCGATATAATAATCGATAAATTCGAGTACGAAGTTGTTTCGCGTGTCGGTAATTGGAAAGTTCTCGGAAAAAACTTGGTTTAAACCTTCTTTTTTTCTGATTTCAGGAGTTGATCCTAATTGAAAAAAATCAATGAAGGCCTTAATTTGAATTTCCAAAAAATCGGGATAGTCGAATATATTTTTCGTTGTTGAAAAACTAATTCGTTTATTTACAGAGTTCAAAGACATTTATCTGATAGTTTTATTGAACTTAAAATATAAAACACAAAAAGGCTTAATCCCGACGTGCGTCGGGACTAAACCATTGTAACCCATTTAAGGGGGTTATAGACCTTATTTAAGTTCAACTTCGGCTCCAGCTTCAGTAAGTTGTTGCTTGAGAGCTTCAGCTTCTTCTTTAGAAACTTTTTCTTTGATAGCTTTAGGCGCACCGTCAACTACCTCTTTAGCCTCTTTCAAGCCAAGGCCTGTTAATTCTTTAACCAACTTAACGACAGCTAATTTGGAAGCGCCTGCTGATTTCAGGATCACATCGAATTCAGATTGAACAGCTTCTTCAGCATCAGCTCCACCAGCAGCAGGGCCGGCAACAGCTACAGCTGCAGCAGCAGGTTCAATACCATATTCATCTTTCAAAATTCCAGCTAATTCGTTTACTTCTTTTACAGTAAGGTTAACTAATTCTTCTGCAAGTTTTTTTAAATCTGCCATTTTAACAACGATTTAAAATGTTATCAATTATTAATTATTATTTCTCTGATAAAGTTTTGAGTACACCAACAATGGTTTGACCTCCGCTTTGAAGAGCCGATACCACGTTTTTCGCTGGTGACTGCAATAGGGCAATAACATCTCCGATAAGCTCTTCTTTCGACTTGATGTTGACCAAGGCTTCGAGTTGGTTTTCGCCAACGTAAACCGATTCTTCAACATAAGCAGCTTTTAATGCCGGTTTTTCTAATTTTTTGTTTTTACTGCGAAAATCTTTGATCAATTTTGCAGGAACATTACCGGTATTCGAGAACATTAATGAGGTATTACCCTTCAGAACGTCATAAAGCTCTTCGGCATTCTTTTCAGAAGCTTCGAGAGCCTTTTTTAAGAGCGTATTCTTTACTACAATCAGTTTAATATCCTTTTGGAAGCATGCACGACGCAGGTTACTGGTCATTTCAGCATTTAATGCTTCGATATTGGTAACATAAAAGTGATTGTAAGAATTTATTTCCTGTACCAGGTTGTCGATTATCGCTTGTTTTTCTGATTTCTTCATAAATTCAAATTTTAATCCTGTACAGATTTAGGGTCGATTTGAATACCTGCGCTCATTGTACTCGACAAGTAAATACTCTTTACATAAGTACCTTTAGCAGCAGCAGGTTTCAACTTTACAATAGTATTGATAAACTCTTTAGCATTTTCGACAAGTTTGCTAGGTTCAAATGAAACCTTGCCCACTGACGAGTGAATGATACCGTATTTATCAACCTTGAAATCGATTTTACCTTGCTTGATTTCCTTTACAGCTTTACCAATTTCCATGGTAACCGTACCGCTTTTGGGGTTTGGCATTAATCCACGAGGACCAAGAATACGTCCAAGCGGGCCAAGTTTACCCATTACGGGAGGCATAGTAATAATAACGTCAACATCGGTCCAACCACCTTTGATTTTCTCGAGATATTCATCGAGGCCAACAAAGTCTGCTCCGGCATCTTTGGCTTCCTGTTCTTTATCGGGAGTAACCAAAGCAAGTACTCTTACTTCTTTACCGGTGCCATTTGGCAATGTAACAACGCCCCTTACCATTTGATTGGCTTTACGAGGGTCAACACCTAAGCGGATATCCACATCAACAGAGGCATCAAATTTGGTAGAGGTAATTTCTTTTACCAATGCCGATGCTTCGTCGAGGGTGTATAGTTTCCCTTTTTCAAGCTTTTCTAAAGCAAGTTTTTTATTCTTAGTAATTCTAGCCATTTTAATCAATATTTTAATGTTTAATTAAATGGAGAATCACCAGTAACAGTAATCCCCATACTACGGGCAGTACCAGCAACCATTCTCATTGCAGCTTCAATATCAAAACAGTTCAGGTCGGGCATCTTAATTTCAGCAATTTCTTTCACCTGATCCCAGGTTACAGAAGCTACTTTTTTAACATGCGGCTCGGCTGAACCACTTTTTAATTTGGCTACTTCAAGAAGTTGTACGGCCACAGGAGGTTGTTTAATGATAAAGTCGAAAGACTTATCGGCATAAACAGTAATGATTACCGGTAAAACTTTTCCGGCCAGTTCTTGCGTACGTGCATTGAACTGTTTACAAAACTGCATTATGTTAACCCCTTTGGAACCTAATGCTGGTCCAACCGGTGGTGACGGGTTAGCCGCGCCACCTTTAATTTGGAGTTTAATTAATCCAGCAATTTCTTTAGCCATAACAAAAAATTAATTTGTTTTTTACTCCTTTTCAACTTGCATAAAACCAAGTTCTAAAGGTGTTTTCCGACCGAATATTTTAACCATAACTTTCAACTTTTTCTTTTCTTCGTTAACCTCTTCGATTACGCCGTTGAATCCGTTGAATGGTCCATCGATCACTTTAATTGTTTCACCTATAACATAAGGCACGGTAAGTTCTTCGCCGCTTTCTGACATCTCATCCACCTTCCCTAAAATGCGGTTAATTTCCGATTGGCGCATTGGAACGGGATCTCCGCCCTTTGTATCGCCAAGGAAACCAATCACATTCGTAACATTTCTGAGAATGTGGGGAACTTCGCCAACTAATGCTGCTTCAACCAATAAGTAACCGGGAAAAAAGTTACGTTCTTTGCTGATTTTCTTACCATTTCTAATTTGATAGACTTTTTCGGTAGGTATTAATACCTGCGAAACATAGTCCTGGAGACCAGCTGATGCAATTTCACCCTCGATATATTCTTTCGCCTTTTTTTCTTTTCCCCCTATGGTTCTAAGAACATACCATTTTCTTTGGATTTCGCTCATCTTTTACCTCCGGCAATTAGTAAAATAGACTGTAAATAAAATCCATCAAGGTTTCGAAAACGAAATCGATCAGGAATATTACCAATGAAATTATGATGGAAGCTATCATAACAACAATTGCGCTATTTTGCAGTTCTTTCCAAGTTGGCCAAGTTACCTTGTGCACCAACTCGTTATACGATTCTTTTACGTAAGTACCAATTTTCATTATCAATTGATTTATTTGTGCGGATGGTAAGGTTCGAACTTACAGTTTCTCCCACGTTGAGTTCATCCGCAAATATAGTCCCATCCGATCAAAGATGGGACTATTAAGTTATTGTTTTCGAGAATATTACTCGATAATTTCGGTAATCTGACCTGCACCTACTGTACGACCACCTTCGCGAATTGCGAAACGAAGACCGATATTTACAGCTACAGGATAAATCAATTTTACCTCGATGGTTACGTTGTCACCAGGCATAACCATTTCGCGTCCTTCGGGAAGAGTGATCTCACCGGTAACATCCAATGTACGGATGTAGAACTGTGGACGGTATTTGTTATGGAATGGAGTGTGACGTCCACCTTCTTCTTTTTTCAGTACATAAACCTCGGCTTTAACCTTAGTATGAGGTGTAATTGTACCTGGTTTACACAAAATTTGACCACGTTTGATCTCTTTTTTGTCAACACCACGAAGCAATAAACCTACGTTGTCACCGGCTTGTCCGTCGTCCAAAATTTTACGGAACATTTCAACACCGGTACATACTGTTTTACGTCCTTCGGCACCTAAACCGATCAACTGTAATTCATCACCTGTGTGAACAACACCAGTTTCGATACGACCAGTAGCTACAGTTCCACGACCAGTGATCGAGAATACGTCTTCTACAGGCATCAAGAAAGGTTTGTCGATGTCACGTGGAGGCAGCGGGATCCAAGTGTCGCAAGCATCCATCAATTCCATGATTTTGTCTTCCCACTCGGCTTCGCCGTTCATTGCACCAAGTGCTGAACCTTGGATTACAGGAGTATCGTCGCCTTCGAATTTGTAAAACGACAACAATTCACGCAATTCCATTTCAACAAGTTCGAGCAATTCAGGATCGTCAACCATGTCAACTTTATTCATGAAAACAACCAATTTTGGTACGTTTACCTGACGTGCCAACAAGATGTGTTCACGTGTTTGAGGCATAGGACCATCAGTTGCAGCACATACCAAAATAGCTCCGTCCATCTGAGCAGCACCTGTAACCATGTTTTTAACATAGTCGGCGTGACCCGGACAGTCAACGTGCGCATAGTGACGAGTAGCGGTTTGGTACTCAACGTGTGCAGTATTAATAGTAATACCTCTTTCTTTTTCCTCAGGAGCGTTGTCGATCGAGTCGAACGATTTTACTTCTGATAAACCTTTTTTTGCTAATACCATTGTAATAGCAGCGGTGAGGGTGGTTTTACCATGGTCAACGTGGCCAATAGTACCAATATTGACATGGTCTTTATCCCTAACGAATGTTTGTTTAGCCATAACTTAAGATATTAGATAACGTTAACTAATTTTATTATCTTATTTATTTAATTATTCTTTCTTGAGCTGATAATGGGATTTGAACCCATGACCTCTTCCTTACCAAGGAAGTGCTCTACCCCTGAGCTACATCAGCAATTTTGATATAATTCAAAAATTGAGCGGGAGACGGGATTCAAACCCGCGACCCTTAGCTTGGAAGGCTAATGCTCTATCGACTGAGCTACTCCCGCTTAAATAAAATCCAAATTACAATATTCAAATACCAAAACTTTGAGATTTGAATATTGTAATTTGGTCTTTTTAAAAAAATTGTGGGAAGAGCAGGATTCGAACCTACGAAGGCTGAGCCAACAGATTTACAGTCTGCCCCGTTTGACCGCTTCGGTATCT
>JAFGAF010000399.1 GCA_016933815.1 Prolixibacteraceae bacterium | reverse complement strand
TTTAAAAAACTTTAAATCATTTCGTGGGTAATATTTCTTCCATTATGTTTGTTTCAAATTATTTGGAAGCCATGAATTTTAGAAAGCCCTTTTTTATTTTTTTGTTTGTGTTGTTGAATGTTACAGCATGCTTTTCGCAGGACTACTTCGTAATAGAAAATGTTGTTCGGTGTAATGCAACAAAAGAACCGATTCCGTATGTTTCGATTGGTATTAAAGGTACTTCGGTTGGAACCATGAGCAATATTGAGGGGCGTTTTATGATCAACAAGCTTCCCCAAACCTATAAGGCCGATACTTTGTTCTTTTCGCATGTTTCGTTTCGCGATACCTTGTTGGCTATTACCGATTTGTCATCAATGGGTATTGGGCTTACACCCCGCGAAATTCTGCTCGATAATATTGATGTTTCGCCCTTTGGTAAAACGCAGAACGTTGATGCTTTGGTTTTGCTTAAGAAATCGTTGGAAAACATAAGGCATAACTACCATCCCGATTTTCAGAATTATATAGGAGAGTTCCACTACCTAACTACCGACGAGATAAGCACCGATACAGTAAGGCATTCAAAAGGGGAGGCTAATGTTTGTTTGCCATCTGTAGTGCTTTCGAGAAAAGATAAAGTGCACTACGATTCGTTGTTTTTTGATGTGGATAAACGCGAAGAATCGCTGGGCCAATTTATTGATTCGGAGGAAGAACGTGCGATGTGTATGCCATTTCCCTACGATTTGCATTACATGCTCATCTTTTTTAGTTACATGGCTATTGAAAACAGTTTTCCTTTTAACGATCAGAACCTAAAGGATTACTGCTTTTCGATTTCAGATACCTTAGAACTCGATAATGAGCCAGTTGTGAAAATTGAATTTGCTCCTTTTGAAAAAGGCCGAAAAAAGTATTTTGGCGATATCTTCCTCGCCTTGAGTGATTATGCCATTAAGAAAATTGAAATGCATCTGTTACGCGACGAGCGGAATGTGGCCCGCACAATAGGCTTGGGAGTCGCTTTGGGAGTAAATACTTATAATTTGTCGCATTCGATTTACGATGTGGATATTGATCTTGCTTTTACACGTGCCGACAATGGTAAGTTGTTGCCTGGAAAAGTGTGGTGTCGGGCTGCTTATAACGTGACCGGAAATAATAATATTAACAGTAACCGCTACATTTCAAGCTTTGAATTAGATGCTTACGAGTTTCGCAATATTGGTAAGGCTGTCCAGGTTAACAATAAATATGAAAAGATGCCACGGATTAACAAACATTTAATGCGTCGCATCGAAAAATACATCCATAAAATTGGTGATCCTGAATTAATTAAAGAATTGGAAGAAAGGTTTTAATAGTTTTTATAGATTAAAAATAGAGATGATCAAAAGCTTTTTGTCATCCTGAAATTTACCAGTTCTTTGTTTTTCGATCGTTTGAGTTGTTGTTTTTCAACAATATAACCGTGTTTTTCGAAAAAGCCCTTTGCCGTGAGGCTTACGTCAGAATAAATGGTTTTGTTGCCTTGCAGCCTGGCTTTTCGCTCAATTTTGCTAAGCAAATTTGCGGCAATCCCATGTCGTTGATAATCTTTAT
>JAFGAF010000398.1 GCA_016933815.1 Prolixibacteraceae bacterium | reverse complement strand
AGTGTTTGTTTCTAAAAATATGCATAAAAGTAATACTTTTCTTTTCAGTGGCACATACAATGACCTTGTTTAGTCGGCAAAAAACAACTCTTTAAAAATAATTATATCTTTGAACCCTCATTTTAAAAAATAAATGACACATGAGCTTAAGTGAATTGACAGCAATTACTCCTATCGACGGCCGTTATCGCCGTAATGTGAGCGATTTGGAAGAATATTTTTCGGAATATGCCCTGGTAAAATACCGGGTATTTGTTGAAGTTGAGTATTTTTTGGCTTTGTGCGAAATTCCTTTGCCGCAGCTTAAAAACTTCGATTTAAAAAAAGCATCCGACTTACGGGCTATATATCAGAATTTTACCGTTGAAAATGCACAAAGGGTAAAAGATATCGAGAAAGTAACCAACCATGATGTAAAAGCAGTGGAGTACTTTATTAAGGAAGAATTCGACAAAATGGGCTTGCAAGCTTACAAAGAGTTCATCCATTTTGGGCTTACTTCGCAGGATATCAACAATACCTCGGTGCCTTGTTCGTTGCGCGATGCTTTGCAGGAGGTTTATTATCCAAAATTTGAAAAGCTTTTATTGAAGCTCGAAGAATTGGCCGATAGTTGGGACGATGTGCCCATGTTGGCGCGTACCCACGGTCAGCCTGCTTCGCCAACACGTTTGGGAAAAGAACTGCGTGTTTTTATCGAACGCTTCAATGTTCAGCTCGATTTACTGAAGAGCATTAACTGCTATGCAAAATTTGGCGGGGCAACCGGTAATTTCAATGCCCATAAAGTGGCTTTCCCTGAAATCGATTGGGTTGAATTTGCCAATAATTTTTGCCGCAACTCGCTTAAGCTGGAGCGTTCGCAACTGACCACCCAAATTGCCCATTACGACAATTATGGTGCTATTTTCGATAACCTGAAACGCATTAATACCATAATGCTCGATTTGGACCGCGATATGTGGACCTACATTTCGATGGATTATTTCAAGCAAAAAATTAAGCAGGGCGAGGTGGGCTCGTCGGCCATGCCACATAAAGTAAACCCCATCGATTTCGAAAATTCGGAAGGCAATATTGGAATTGCCAATGCCATATTTGAGCACCTTTCGGCCAAGTTGCCGGTATCGCGCTTGCAACGCGATTTAACCGACTCAACCGTTTTGCGTAATATTGGTGTGCCCATTGCCCATACATTAATTGCCATTAACTCGGCCATGCGTGGGCTCGATAAATTGCTGATCAATATTGAAGCAATTGATAACGATTTGGAACGCAATTGGAGCGTTGTTGCCGAGGCCATTCAAACCATTTTGCGTTGCGAAAATTATCCGAATCCGTACGAGGCTTTACTAAAGCTAACCCGTACCAATACTAAAATTGATAAACAAGCAATACATGATTTTATTGATACACTCGAAGTTGACCAACAATTAAAAGAACGGCTTAAAAATATTACACCTCAGAATTATACCGGTGTATAATTTTCATTGTTTGCCACAATAAAATACCAAATAAACTGTTAACAATCTTATATTGTACAACCACAACCTATGAAAGGTCTGTTTACTTTATTGCGCAGGTATATTCCGCCGTTTAAAAATTGGGTTATTCTTAATGTAATTTTTAACATACTGGGTGCTGTATTTGGCGCTTT
>JAFGAF010000397.1 GCA_016933815.1 Prolixibacteraceae bacterium | reverse complement strand
GCGCAACCTGAACGATTGCCGCCTGTTGGCCCCTTTTGCGGGCATAGTGGCCAACATTACCCAAAATGTACACGAGCAAACCGGTGGGCAGGCCTTCTGTACCCTTATCGACGACTCGAAGTTTGAAGTGGTGTTCCAGCTTATGGAGAACGAACTGAAAGAAGTGCAAAAGGGCAACGAGGTGAAGGTGCTCCCTTACGCTTCGGATGCGGTATATGCCGGCCATATTGTCGAAATTAACCCGGTGGTGGATAACAACGGGCTGGTAAAAGTAAAAGCCCTGGTGAACAACACCGGGCAGCTAATGGAGGGCATGAACGTGCGCGTACTGGTCGAAAAAGAGGTGCCCAACCAGTACGTGGTGCCCAAAAGTGCCGTGGTGCTGCGCGACAATTGGGAAGTGCTCTTCAAAGTGACTAACGGCAAAGCCTATTGGAACTATGTACAAACCGTGCACGAGAATTCAAGCAGTTACGCCGTAATACCGCACCCCGAGAAAAGCACCGCCACGCTCAACCCCGGCGATACCATCATCGTTTCGGGTAATCTGAATTTGGCACACGAAAGTGTTGTGGAGATTGAAAAGTAATTGGTTATTGGTGTCTGGTATTCGGTGTCCGGTAAGCGGTAGTCGGTAAAAGGTAATAAGTAATTGGTGTTTGGTAATTTTTGTTTTGTAGGTTGAGAGAGTATATAGATAGTTAGTTTTAAAATAAGATAAAGATATTATGAATTATGCCAATAGTTTTAAAGATTTGGAAGTTTATAAATTGTCAAGAGAGATGGCGAAAGACATTTTTTTTATAACAAAAAACTTTCCAACGGAGGAGAAATATTCATTAACTGATCAAATAAGACGGTCATCACGTTCAGTTGGAGCACAAATAGCCGAGGCATGGGGTAAACGGAGATACGAAAAGCATTTTATTTCAATATTAACGGATGCCGATTCGGAACAATTCGAAACTCAACATTGGCTTGAAGTTTCATGGGAAAATGAATACATTACCGAACAGGTAAAAAACCAAATAACGGAAAAGAGCGAAACGGTTGGCAAAATGCTTAATTCAATGATAAATAAAGCATCACAATTTTGCAACCCATCTGGCAATTTCAATAACAGATAATTCACCCTTAACCGTTCACTGAATACCGATCACTTAACACTGATTACTGTTTACTGAACACTGAATACTG
>JAFGAF010000396.1 GCA_016933815.1 Prolixibacteraceae bacterium | reverse complement strand
CTTGTTCGCGAATTTGGGTACAACGACTACAAAAACAAGCTTTCGTAAAGGTAAAAAGCTCTGCAACAATCGCATTCGCAACACCATACTCAATTCACATACAATTTTTTCCTTAGAATATCGCATTTTATTCAATAATTTATTCTTACTTTTGACGAATAGGGGAAAACAATTGATTAAGCATGAAAATATTACGACGAACAGCAGGAATTGTAGTGTTAGTTATTTTGTTTTTAGGGTGTAACAACAATAACATCACACAACTTTACGATACACAGGAAAACGAATTCGAGCTGGTATCGAACGAGCTACTTAGAATCGACAACAATCTAATTATCAAATTATTATCTGTTTCGGACAAGCGTTGCCCCATTGGAGTTGTTTGCGACCATTCGGGAAATGTCGATCTCGGTTTAGAAATGTACTACAACGGCGAATTCAAAAATATTGAATTGAGCTACAATAAAAGCATAACAGGTCTTTCGGTCGATTTTGAGGGCTACAACCTAAGTGTTGTTGAAGTTATGCCCTACCTTTACAACAACGAACAGGTGATTGATTTGGCCGACTATAAAATTTACATAAAAGTTACTACAACAAATTAGTATTTGTAATGCGATTTTAAAAACGACGATGCGTTAGCAAAAACCCTGTCGCTGGTTAAAAGGAACATTTCCTGCGGATCGGGTGGGTTAATCTGTTTGTTTTTAGTCAACTTGATTATTTCGACAGGCAAGGCACGTTCGTCGCCGTTGTACATTGCCCATTTGTTGCGCCATACATAATCCGACGGAAATTTACGGCTTTGGATAATCTCGCCCGTCCTGAAATCGCTTATATCGATTTGCAACAATGCCCTCGACCGAAGCTCCTGCTCAAAAACTTCAGCCTTTGCTTTTACAGTTCCCAAAACCGGAAACTCGTTACCATTGCTGTCGGTATAAGTACCTATTTCGATACTGTCGCTAACAAATTCCTGCACCCTTGATGTTTCGTGCAATGCATCGATATTAAATTCGAGAAAACGCACTTTCACCAACTCGTGGGGACTAATTTGCAGCTCGTCGGCCAAATGTGGCTGATAAAACTTCAAAAAGTTATTTGCAGCGTGGTTCGACAATTGATCGTACAAACGCACATAAAACACCCGCGAATCGACCCTGTAGTTTTTATTTTGAACAGGAAGGTGCTCAACAACAACTTTCAAGGTTCCCATATCCTTGGAAACCAACAATTGCCTGTCGATTTCGGGGTAATTGGGGTTTCGTTCTTTAATCCATTGAAAACGTTTGTAGGCAGCCCTGGCGTCGTCAACATCATGTGTTTCGAGCATTGCCATTGCCTGACCGAACTGTTCATCGAGCGCCATTTGCTCGGCTTTATTTTGCTGATCGTGGAAGTAAACCACAGGCTTTACAGCATCGAGAGCAGCAGGGCAACGGGTAATTTCATCGGCCATGCGGTTCATTATAGCATACTCATCAACAATTTTCATGAACTTATTGGGTTCGTTTGAGCGCCCCAAGGCTTCAACACGCTGCTGATGATACTCCAAAGCCATCGGATAGCTTTTCTGGATTAATGCCAAAGCTTTTTCAGAGTCGGGTTTTTTTCGCAAATGCCTGACAGCTTTCAGCGTTGCATCGTAATAATTCCCCTTGTTAAAAGCCGACTGCCCAACCGAGCAGGCGCTAATAACTGCAATCAACAAGATTAATAAAAGGTGATAATTTTTTCTCATTGGAATAAGATTTTATGTTGCAATTAATCGACTGTAAGTGCGCCACGCCCAAAGCTACGGTAAGTATCGGGTTCAATATCAACATCGGGTTCAATTAAGTTGTTACTGTGCGGTACAAAGCTCAGGTATTTAATGCTTAGTCCACGTGCAATCCATTGCTTTTCGTAATATGTTTTAATTTTAAGCATCGGATCAATTTCTGTGCCAGCATAAATATCGTCAATATCCGACAATATTTCAAAGCCATTTGCACGTGCCATTTCCAATGTATAACGGTATTGAAAATAACTGTCGGTTTTGAGGTGCACTACCCCACCGGGAGCTAAAAACCTGCGGTACAATTCGATAAAGCGAGTTGAAGTAAGCCTTTTCCGAACCTTTTTCATTTGCGGATCGGGAAAAGTGAGCCAAATTTCGCTCACTTCGTTAGGGGCAAAAAACTGATCACACATTTCGATATGGGTGCGCAAAAAACCAACATTTTTCAATTGGTTCCGAAGGGCATAATCGGCACCTTTCCACATGCGTGCACCTTTGATGTCAATGCCTATGTAATTTTTTGACGGATCGGTTTCGGCTAGCCCGGTGGTATATTCGCCTTTACCACAACCTAATTCGAGAACAATTTTCTGATTATTTTTAAAGAATTCGCTATTCCAGTTGCCCTTAATCGGGTGATCGTTATTTTCGATATGGTGATAGGCTACCTGAAGTACGTTTTCAAATTCTGCCATATCGGCAAATTTCGATAGTTTATTCTTTCCCACTTTTACTGCTTTTTTTCAATCCTTAATCCAATGTTGGTAATCCCCTTGAGCATATCGTCGCGCATGGCCTGCTGAATTACAAACCGATAATTGCCCTTAACCGGGAAGAACACATTAGAACGAAACATAAAATTATTGTGATAAACGCCGCTGGCTCCATTTCCAGTCCATTTTCCGTTTGGATGCGCAAGGGTATATTCAAGCGTATCGCGAACCGAAGTTGAATCGGGAGCAATTATATCGACAAACAGCCATAAGTTACTGAATGGGTAAGCTTCGACATTGCGTACATTTAACAAGAGGTTGTAGGCTTGGTTGCTGTTATTAATTTCGAAATCGAAATTCAGAAGCGTATCTTTGTGCCAACCCGCACTTTCAACCGAACGATATTGCTCATACACCCTGTTTTTGTCGCATGAAATTACAACAAGCAACGACAAAATTCCTACTAAAAAAAACTTCAATAATTGTATTGATTTAATAATCTTCATCACACAGTACAACTAGTTATTGTTGGCATTATCGTTGCCGGGCCTGCTGTTTCGTTTGCCCCTGAAATTACGGCTATTCCGGTTATTTCGGCTATTGTTGTTGGTTCCCTCGTTGCTACGGCTATCGTTACGATTGTCGTTGTTACGATTATCGTT
>JAFGAF010000043.1 GCA_016933815.1 Prolixibacteraceae bacterium | reverse complement strand
CAGATCAAGTCTTTTTCATGTTTGGCGTTTTAGTTTGGGGGATAGTTTTTTGGGAGACATCAGACGATGTCTCCTTTTTTTTGTGCCCTTTTTTCACAAAATAAGGCAAATTCATCTTTTTTTTATTTCATTTTTTTATATTTGCACCCAATTAAAGTATTAATGTGGAAAGATTTGTGAATGATTGCAACCACAGGAAAAAATGCTAAAGCGTTCGTTAATTCTACGATTGCATTTATCCTTTCACAAATCCCTTTTTAATTTATTTAAACTCCCTTTTAAGGGAATTAAAAAGTTACAATTATGGGATATTTATTTACCTCAGAGTCGGTATCGGAAGGGCATCCCGATAAAGTAGCCGACCAAATTTCAGATGCCATATTGGACAAAATTCTTGCATTCGATCCCGAATCGAAAGTTGCTTGTGAAACATTGGTAACTACCGGTCAAGTAGTTTTGGCCGGCGAAATAAAAACCAATACCTACATCGATGTGCAAGATATTGCCCGCGAAGTGATTAACCGCATTGGCTACACCAAAGCCGAATACCGTTTCGACGGCGATTCGTGCGGTGTTTTTTCGGCCATACACGAGCAAAGTGCCGACATTAACCGTGGCGTGGTGCGCGAAAATCCGATGGATCAAGGCGCAGGCGACCAAGGAATGATGTTTGGTTATGCTTGTACCGAAACCGACAATTACATGCCGCTTTCGCTTGAACTTTCGCACAAACTGTTGATCGAACTGGCTGCTATCAGGCGCGAAGGAAAAGAAATGACTTACCTCCGACCCGATTCAAAATCGCAGGTAACCATTGAGTACGACGATAAAGGCCAACCTGCCAAAATACACACTATTGTTGTTTCGACCCAACACGACGACTTTATTGAGCCAACCGACAAAAGTAATGCGGCTCAACTAAAAGCCGATGAGGAGATGTTGGCGAAAATTAAAGCCGACGTAATCAACATTCTTGTTCCCAGAGTAAAAGCGCAATTACCCGAACGCGTACAGGCACTTTTTGGCAACGATATTGTTTACCATGTGAATCCAACCGGCAAATTTGTTATTGGAGGCCCGCATGGCGACACCGGATTAACCGGCCGTAAAATTATTGTTGACACATACGGCGGCAAAGGAGCTCACGGCGGTGGTGCATTCAGCGGTAAAGATCCCTCAAAAGTTGACCGTTCGGCAGCCTATGCTTCGCGCCACGTAGCCAAAAACCTGGTTGCAGCCGGAGTTGCCGACGAAATTTTGGTACAGGTTGCTTACGCAATTGGCGTTGCTAAACCAATGAACATTTTCGTAAACACCTATGGCACAGCCAAAGTAAATCTTAGCGACGAGAAAATTGCCGAAAAAATTGCCGAAATTTTCGACATGCGCCCAAAAGCAATCGAAGATCGCTTAAAGTTACGCAAGCCAATTTACGAAGAAACAGCATCGTATGGACACATGGGACGCGAAAACAAAACCATTAAAAAAGTATTTACTTCGCCCTATTTCGACGATGTTGAATTGGAAGTGGAACTTTTTACTTGGGAAAAACTCGACTATGTTGAGAAAGTAAAAACAGCTTTCGGACTATAAGCATATAGGCTTTAAATATACAGCCCCGGCAGAAGTTTGTCGGGGCTTTTTTATTTTTTGGTTTTCAGGTACATTTCCCCTATTTCGTTAATCACCTCATTAATTGGCTGGTAATGCATGCCAGTTAAACCGGCAACTTTCGACCCGTCGTAATTATTTATTTCGGTTGCATTCTGAACTGTTTCGCAAGTTATTAATGGTTTGGTACCGCTAAGCTTTGCCACAAGCCAAGCAACACGCCAAGCTATGGCCAGCATTACTTTTCCGGCTTCAATAGCAGGAGCTTTCACTTTTAACACCTGTGCTATTTGGCTAAAAACATCGCAATACGATTTGTTTTCAGAATTAAGTACAAAGCGTTTACCCACAACCTTTTGCCTAATTTCGGGTTCACATAAATCAATAATTGCTTTACTTACATCGTTTACGCCTACAAAACCCGTTATGCCTGAAGTATAAAATTTAAGGCCATTGAAAATGCTATCGAAGAAAGCCGGACTTCCGCTGTTCCAATCGCCGGGACCAAGAATAACTGAGGGATTTACAATTACAGCACTAAGTCCTTCGTTTATGCCCCTCCAAACTTCCATTTCGGAATGAAATTTACTGATGCTGTAACCCGAATGTTTTTTTTGCGGAATCCACGATGTTTCTTCGGTTACAGCTTCGCCATTGTCGGTTTTTCCCAAAGCAGCAATCGAACTTACATGGCAAAACCAATCAACACCGCACTCCAAAGCAGCATTAACCATGTTGCGCGTACCTTCAATATTGGTCTCGTACATTAGCGGTCTGTCGCCTTTATAAAACGAAACCATTGCTGCACAATGGCAAACAACAGCAACGCCTTTAAGTGCATCAAACAGCGATGAATATTGCAACACATCGGCTTCAACCCATTCAACCTTACCAAAAAGCTCATCGACATTGGCAGCATAAAAACCAACATTGGTCTTAAACTGCTCAAGCTTTGCCGGATTACGATAAATAGCCCTAACCTTTTCGCCTTTTTGAAGCAAATCGAATACCAGTCTTGCCCCCAGCATTCCGGTTGCACCTGTCACTAAAACTATTTGATCATTATTTTTCAAAGTCTTCTATTTTTTCGACCAGGGAGTAGGGGCTTTTGCGCCAAACTCTTTTGCCTTTATATTTTCGATGTGAACTTTTACCACTCCAACATTTTTAATCGCAGGGGCATTGAATTTGAATGTTTGATTACTGTATTGTTTCATAAAAACATGCATCAATGCTTCTTTCTGCTCAAAATCATCAATAAACTCAACAACACCTTCGGCAATAACCGTTTTTGATTTAACGCGCCAGCTACAAGCAACATGTTCGTCTTGCCAAGCCAGCTCATCGCCAAGGCAGAACGTAATGCAAACTCGCGGGTTTTGTTTCATTATTTCCCATTTACGACCTTCCTGAGCTGCATGAAGATAGATAAACTGCCCATCGTAGCCAAAATTCATGGGCACAACGTAAGGCATATTATCGAGGCTTAGCCCCAAATAACAAGTTCGGCATTGTTGAATAATGCTATCGATTTCTGATTTGTTTTCAATGAATAAAGTTCGCATATAATTATGATGTTATGGCACGCTTGCCCAGTTTTAACGAAAGATCTTTTTCAACCCTTTTCAGGTTGGTGATAAGTGTTTGCAATTCAAGAATTTTTTCAAGATCGTCGTTGTGTTTAAGTAGATTAATTTTCTGCATCAGCTCGGCAATCATGAGCTTAACCCTTCGCATTTTGTACTCTTCAATTAATCGGGGAACAATGGTATGCAATACTTCGTCTTCGTTTTCGACATAAGCTCCTTTGCGTTTCCAAATCATGCTTTCGATATGCTTATCGACCAATAACCCGCTAACAGTTTTGCTTATTTCGCTGTTTTCGTGATGTACAAAATAACGTTCGGGGTTAAAAAAATCTTCGTACTGATGCTCTTTAAATTCGTCGAAGATTTGTTGATAAACCGGATCGACTGAGCTCAGGTTGTCGGCTTCGAGTTCGGCCAAAATATACTCGCCCACTTTAACCATGCGCTCTTCGTCGCCATGTTCGGTTTCAACTTCAATTTTAAATAAATCGAGATTAAAATACCGCAACAAAATACGCATCAATGCTTTTTCTTCGATTTTACAGGGGTTATCGGAGACTGCAGGTTTTGGACTTTGTATGTTTTGCGTTTGTGATGCTTGTCGGTTTTGCTCTCTTTTTTCAGCAATAATCTGATCTTCGGTGAGTTTAAATTTGATTTTCCGCACTTCGCTGTACAAAATATCCTCATC
The DNA here is from genome assembly GCA_016933815.1 of Prolixibacteraceae bacterium. Taxonomy (GTDB): domain Bacteria; phylum Bacteroidota; class Bacteroidia; order Bacteroidales; family Prolixibacteraceae; genus Roseimarinus. The sequence goes on along the minus strand of JAFGAF010000043.1, from coordinate 87 downwards.
CACATCGAGCATGTTGCTGCACTCTTTAATGTAAACCGAACGGGTAATGTTGTCGGGGATCACCGAAATCGATTTCACAATTTCGGT
>JAFGAF010000042.1 GCA_016933815.1 Prolixibacteraceae bacterium | reverse complement strand
TATCGTTATTGTTGCGTGGCCCGTTGTAACGACGGTTCCCTTGCGACTGACGATTTTGATCGCCATCGGCTTGTTGCTGATTTTGCTGCCCGGCAGGCCTGTTGCGGCGCTTTTGGAAATTGCGTTTCCGATTGCCGTCATCTTTTGGTTTATCGAAACGGGTAAGGCTGTCTTGCCCCACAACATTGTTGTAGGTATGTGCTTCGGTTGGTTTTTTGCTATCGAACGCAAGCGCATCGAGCAGTTTTTCGGGTTTTTGCCCCTTACGATTCATGCTAATAATGCTTTTAACCCTATTAACCGGCACACCAATTTGCCCCGATGGTGCTTTTGAATTAAGTGTGTACCAATATATTCGTTTGAAAACATCCGACTTAATGAAAGCATATTCGCCCTCTTCGGTTTGTAAGCTCTGTTTAGGCGGAAAGTCTTTTTGTTCGTCGCAGTAACTATCTACTTCGTAGTTTAAACAACACTTTAACTTACTACACTGTCCTGCAAGCTTTTGCGGGTTCATCGACACCTCCTGATAACGTGCAGCTGAAGTAGTAACCGAGCTAAAATTCGACATCCAAGCGCTGCAACACAGCTCGCGGCCACACGGGCCAATTCCGCCAATACGCCCGGCTTCCTGCCTTGCACCAATCTGTTTCATTTCAATACGAATACGGAACGATTCGGCAAAAACTTTTATGAGCTGCCTAAAATCGACCCTTTCGTCGGCTATATAATAAAAAATTGCCTTTGTGCCATCGCCCTGAAATTCAACATCGCCAATTTTCATGTTTAACCTTAAATCGGCAGCTATTTGCCTGGCTTTGATCATGGTTTGGTGTTCGCGCCTCATGGCCTCTTCCCATTTTTCAACATCAACAGGTTTAGCTTTGCGGTACACTTTGCGGTATTCGCCATTTACCAAAGTAACTTTGTGGCGTTTCATTTGCTTCAACACCAAGTCGCCTGTAAGCGAAACCATTCCGATATCGTGCCCCGGATTACCTTCAACGGCAACCAGTTCACCTACTTCGAGCGGCAGTTTATTTACATTCAGGTAATAATCTTTGCGTGTATTTTTGAACCTGATCTCAACCAGGTCGTCGGTATTTAATGTAGCGGGTAAATCGCTTAACCAGTCGTGAACATCGAGTTTAGCACACGAGCCCGACAAAGCACTGGTAGCGCAACCTCTAAAAATCGGATTTCCTATTGCCATAAGTATTTTTTAAGTGCCCCTTAAACAAGGGGTATATATTGATTTTGAAATAACAAAAATAAATAATTAACTGATTGTTGAAAGTAAAAGACCGAAATAAACGTGCTTAATGATGTTGAAATACATTCGTAACAAAAAAATTTTGGAGCAGTTAAGCATTGTAAGAAAAAAGTTTTAGGCCCTTATCAGTTTTACAATTTTTAAAGCCAGATCGAGAAAGATAATTTTTGGGTTTCCATTTTGAGCTATATCGCGATGAGCTTTTTCCACTTCGGCACTTAGTTGTATTATGTTACGCTCGTTAATAAACGGGCTGAATCGTTCCGAGAAGCCTTTTTCCTGCTCGCCCAGAAACACAATTTCGGGTCGTTTTAGGTTCATCATAAAGTTTTCGCGCAGTAGCTTCAGGCTGTACAACAGGAAAGTTTTTTGCCTTTCGCGCCCAATCGAAGCAACATCGTCGACCCACTCAAACATGGGCAACCAGTCGCGCTTGTAACAAATGCGCATAATGCCGGTAAACTTTTCAAATAAGAAAGTTTTTTCCTCGTCGGGGCTCAGCAACTCGAGGGCAGCAATAAAATTGCCATTTGCCTGATGAGCCAGTCCTTGCAGATTTTTACCCTGTGATGCGGGATTTGATGCCAAAGCATGTGCAATCGATTCGTTTTCGATGCCAATAAACTTAACCAGTTGAGTACGCGAACGAATGGTTGTCAGAATTTGACCTTCGTTTTCGGTAATCAGCATAAAAAGTGTTTTTGGTGGTGGCTCTTCAATCATTTTGAGCAACTTATTGGCACACTGCACATTCATTCTGTCGGCCATCCAAATAATCATTACTTTGTATTCGGCCTCGAAGGTTTTAAGGTTCAGTTTCCGTAAAATTTCGCTGCTTTCGTGAACATAAATTTGCCCTTGCGCATTTTCAACATCAATTTTACGATACCACATATTCAGGTTGAAATAAGGACTTTCGAGTACCTGTTCGCGCCATTTATCGAGATAATTATCGCTAACCGGCTCTTTAAATTTCGGAGTTTTTACAACGGGAAAAACAAAATGCAAATCGGGGTGAATCAGCTTTTGAAACTTCTTGCACGAAGCACATTCACCACACGAATCGGTTTCGGTTCGGTTTTTACAATTCAAAAACTGCGCATAGGCTATGGCCATTGCCAGTTTACCTACACCTTCGGGGCCCGAAAAAAGCTGGGCATGGCTCACCCTGTTGTCGAGCACACTCTCGATGAGCCTTCTTTTAATCTGATCTTGTCCGACTATTTTTTTAAATTGCATAAGTGCAAATATGGGAAAAAATTGCGATTTTAAATAAGCCATCGGACTATTCGAACAATGATTTTTTTTCAACAACAAAACCCATTGGCTCGGTTTTGTGTTATATTAGGACAAGTTATTTTTTATTGAAACAAAATTATATGAAGAAGAAGCAAGGATTGAAGAAAGTTTTAACCCTGTTTGATGTTTTTGCCATAAGTACAGGAGCCATGTTCAGCTCGGGTTTTTTCTTGTTGCCCGGTATTGCTTCGCAGTACACCGGCCCATCGGTATTTTTAGCTTATTTGGTTGCCGGTATTTTAATACTTCCGGCCATGTTCAGCATTGCCGAAATATCGACTGCCCTTCCCCGTTCGGGCGGTGCTTACTATTTCATCGACCGTAGCTTAGGCCCTTTACTTGGCACTATTGGCGGTTTAGGTACTTTTTTAGCTTTGGTTTTTAAAACAGCTTTTGCCATTGTTGGTATTGGCGCTTATGCTTCTTTTTTTTGGGACATACCTATTAAAGTTGTAGCTATTTCGGTAACACTTGTTTTTATGGGGCTGAACCTGATTGGTGCAAAAAAAACAACCCGGCTACAAAATTTTCTGGTAATCTTTTTGCTTTCGGTGCTTACACTATTTTTAATTGATGGCTTGCTGCACATTTTCACGTCTCCAAATATTTCAACAATAAAAAACGAACACTTCGATAATTTCTTTTCGAATGGTTTTGACGGTTTAATTAAAACAACCGGTTTTGTTTTTGTTTCGTATTTAGGTCTCACCCAAATAGCAAGTGTTGCCGAGGAAATAAAAAACCCCGAACGCAACATTCCTTTAGGAATGATTTTATCGCTTATTGTAACTGGCATTGTATATGTAGTTGGCGTTTTCATTATGGTTTCGTTAATCGATCCCAAAATGTTTTCGACTGATTTAACACCGGCAGCTAGCACTGTTAAACAACTTTTTAGCTGGCTGCCCGGACAAACAGGAGCTTACCTTATGGTTGGTGCCGCGCTTGCAGCCTTTGCTTCAACAGGTAACGCAGGCATACTGTCATCGTCGCGCTACCCTTTTGCCATGAGCCGCGACAAACTGTTTCCTAAACCTTTTTCGAAAGTTGGTAAAAGCGGCACGCCAATAACAGCCATATTGCTAACAACCGGCTTAATTGTATTTTTTATTCTTGTTTTATCGGAAGAAGGAATTGCCAAATTGGCCAGTGCATTTCAGTTGTTGATATTTATGCTTATCAATTTTGCTGTAATTGTTTTCCGCAAAAGCCGAATTGAATCGTACGACCCGGGTTACACATCACCATTTTATCCAATAATGCAAATTGCCGGCATTATAATATCTTTTATACTAATAATTTACATGGGCTGGATGGCCATCCTATTCACCTTGACCATTGTATTTATTGGCTTGTTGTGGTATTATTATTATGCCCGCGAAAAAGTAGTGCGCGAAGGAGCCATATTTCATTGGTTTGCTTTATTGGGTAAAAACCAGTATTCCGAAATTGAAAACGAATTTATGTCGATTTTAAAAGAAAAAGGCTTACGGCAAGGCGATCCCTTTGACGAAACCATTGTTAAAGCACGTATTTCGAAAATTAAGCGCAACTTCGATTTTGAAGAACTGGTTGAGCATGTGTCGTCGGTTTTTTCAAGCGAAATGCATTGTAAAAAAGAAAGTATTTATAATGAATTCATGACCATTTCGACCATTGAACCGGCATTGGTAATACCTGAAGTTTCGATACTATACGCCAAGAACGACGGCATCGATCACCCTTCGCTGCAAGTTATTATCAGCGAAAACGGAATAAAAAAGCCTGTTGAAAAAGGAGGCATTTCGTCGGAAGATTGCATAAAAGTATTTTTCTTTTTGGTTAACCCCAAGAATGCGCCCAAGCAACAATTGCGCATGCTTTCGCGCATAGTTGATATTATTGAACGCGAAAGTTTTGTAAACGACATGCTTGAGATGCAAAACAACCGCAAGATCAAAGAATACTTGCTTCACAACGAGCGTTTTATATCGCTGCAACTGTTGCCCGGCACTTTACAAGCCGAAATGATTGGCAAACAACTGAAGGACATGATTTTCCCGTCGGATGTACTGGTAGCAATTATTGAGCGCAACGACAATTCGTTTGCACCGCATGGCAACACCGAATTAATGGAAAACGATGTGCTCACCATAATTGGCGAGCCCAAATCGATCAGCATTCTTTTCAGAAAATATGCTTCGATAGAATAAGCTTACTTGCCCATTTGCTTTGCCCAGTTATCGCGCAACGAAACAGTTCTGTTGAACACCATTTTTTCGTCCGAATTGTCTTTGTCAACATTGAAATAGCCCAAACGTTCGAACTGAAACTGATCGAGCGGTTTTGCATTTTTCACCGATGGTTCGATGAAGCATTTATTGAGTACAAGCAATGATTCGGGGTTGAGCAACTGCCTAAAATCACTGTCTTTTTGGTTGGCCGGATCTTCAACCATAAACAGTCGATCGTACAAACGTACTTCGGCTTCAACATTTTCGGTTGCCGACACCCAGTGCAAAGTAGATTTTACCTTACGACCATCGGGCGAATTTCCCCCGCGCGAAGCCGGATCGTAGGTACAATGCAGTTCAATTACATTTCCTTCGTCATCTTTCACTACATTGTTGCAGGTTATGAAATATGCATAACGCATCCGCACCTCGGTACCGGGCGATAAACGGAAGAATTTCTTTGGAGGATCTTCCATGAAATCATCGCGTTCGATATAAATTTCGCGTGTAAAAGGCACCTTACGTGTTCCGGCCGATTCGTCTTCGGGGTTGTTTACGGCATCGACCATGTCAACCTTATCTTCAGGGAAATTGGTAATAATTACTTTCAAGGGATTGATAACACCCATAACCCTTTGGGCATTCTTGTTCAAATCTTCACGGAGGGCATGTTCCAACATGGCCACATCAACCATACCTTCGGTTTTTGTAATGCCCACTTTTTCGACAAAGTTACGAATAGAAGCAGGTGTAAAGCCCCTGCGACGCATGCCCGAAATAGTTGGCATACGCGGATCGTCCCAACCGCTTACCAAACCTTCTTCAACCAATTGCAGGAGTTTTCGCTTGCTCATCATGGTATAGGTAAGGTTCAAACGCGAAAACTCAATTTGGCGCGGACGGTAATCGCTGTCGGCTAAATTATCGACAAACCAGCTGTACAATGGGCGGTGAATTTCGAACTCTAGTGTACACAACGAGTGGGTAATGCCTTCGAAATAATCGCACTGACCATGAGCAAAATCGTACATTGGGTATATGCACCACTTATTGCCAGTACGGTGATGTTCGGCATGCATGATGCGGTACATGAGCGGGTCGCGCAAGTGCATATTGGGCGATGCCATATCGATTTTTGCCCTCAACACACAATGACCATTTGGGAAATCGCCATTTTTCATGCGCTCAAAAAGTGCAAGGTTCTCATCAACCGGGCGCTTACGGTATGGGCTCTCGACACCGGGTTTAGTTGGTGTTCCGCGTTGTTGGCTGATAATATCGGCAGGCTGATCGTCGACATAAGCCTTACCTTCTTTAATAAGTTTAACGGCAAATTCGTGAAGTTTATCGAAAAAGTCGGATGCATAATAAAGGCGATCTTCCCAATCGAAACCCAACCAACGAACATCTTCCATTATTGAATCAACATATTCCTGATCTTCTTTCGAAGGGTTGGTATCGTCGAAGCGGAGGTTACATTTTCCGCCAAACTTTTGGGCTGTACCAAAATCGAGACAAATGGCCTTAGCGTGCCCAATGTGCAGATAGCCATTGGGTTCGGGCGGAAAGCGAGTATGTACCCTGCCACCATTCTTGCCTTCGAGCAAATCCTTCTCAACTATTTCGTGAATAAAATTTCGTGTTTTAACAACGCTCTTTTTATTATCTGATGTATTCTCCGACATATCGTACTTTTTTAGAAAAAACAAAATTAAACGTTTTCGAAAACTATGAGCACAAAAGCCCCAAAAATGATGATTGAAGCAACTTTTTATTTACAAACAGGCTGTTAATTTGTATGTGTATGCCGAAAGCTCTATTTTCGCAAAAAATATATAACAATGGGATTGATTGAAATTGAAGGCATGGAATTTTATGCCTACCACGGACATTTTATTCAGGAGCAGGTAGTTGGCAATAAATTTTTGGTAAATGTTGCTATTGAAACCAATTGTTCGAAGGCAGGCAATAGCGACAACTTAAAAGATGCCCTTGATTATCAGAAAGTTTACACGCTCATAAAAGAAGAGATGCAAACCAAATCGTTTTTGCTCGAAAATATTTGCCAACGCATACTCGACAGGCTTTATGACAACTTCAACAACATCGATAAAGCCACTATCAAGGTATCGAAAATTAACCCTCCCATGGGCGGACAAATCGAAAAAGTAAGCATCAGCATGAGCCGTTAACGCCCAATACAGGCTAAAAAATTGCATAAAAAAAGCCCCGACATTAAAAATATCGGGACTTGTATAGGGTTAATACGACTTGTAGTTTACGCGTTTTCTGAAATAAACCTTTCGCTGTCGATGGCAGCCATACAACCCGATCCGGCAGCAGTAATTGCCTGACGGTAGTGCGAATCCTGAACATCGCCACACGCAAATACGCCGGGAACATTGGTTTTAGATGTTCCGGGAATGGTTTTAATGTAGCCCACTTCATCGGTTTCGATCCAAGGTTTAAAAATATCGGAGTTTGGTTTGTGACCAATGGCCAAAAAGAAACCATCGATTTTGATTTTTACGATTTCTTCGTTCGCCTCGCCTTTATTTTTATAAAGCTCGGCACCTTCAACAACGCCATCGCCAAACAAACCTTTGGTTTGGTGTTTCCAAAGTACTTCGATATTAGGAGTTTTGAACACTCGCTCCTGCATTACCTTAGAAGCACGCAGCTCGTCGCGGCGAACTATCAAATAAACTTTGTTGCAAAGACCGGCCAAATACATGGCTTCTTCGGCAGCGGTATCGCCACCTCCCACAACGGCAACATCTTTACCACGGTAAAAGAAGCCATCGCAGGTTGCACAGGCCGATACTCCACCGCCGGCATATTTTTTCTCATCGTCGATGCCCAAATATTTGGCAGTAGCACCGGTGGCAATAATCAATGTTTCGGCTTCGATAAGCTTGCTGCTGTCGATGGTTACTTTAAACGGACGTTGCGACAAATCGGTTTCAGTAGCCAATCCCCAACGAATATCGGTTCCAAAGCGTGCTGCTTGTTTTTTTAAATCTTCCATCATTTCGGGGCCGGTAATTCCCTCGGGATAGCCCGGAAAATTTTCCACCTCGGTGGTAGTTGTCAATTGACCACCGGGCTGTAAGCCTTCGTACATAACAGGACTAAGATTTGCACGTGCAGCATAAATGGCAGCGGTGTAACCCGCAGGTCCAGAGCCAATAATTAAACACTTTACTTTTTCGGCTTCGCCCTCCACTTTTTTGGGCTGTTTATCGGATAAATTCATTGTACCAAACATGTTGTATCTTTTTTTAATTTATTATTATTGCTAAACTTGTTGCAAAAGTAATTGCTTACTAAACAGCTATGCGTGATTTTTGTTACAAAAAACACTCTTCAAATATAGCTTGAAATTATAAATGATTTGCAACTTTACAATAAAAAAGAAAATCTCAAAAAACAAATTACAAATACATAAAGAAAAAATTGAACTCCTTAAATTATTGAATACCATATTCAGTTAAAAGAAAAAATTACTATCTTCCGTTTCAAATTAAAAGCAAATTTTCGGAATGGAAAAGCAACAATTTATTGATAAAATTCAACAATCGTACACCTTTAAAGGCGAGTCGATATTATTGGGTTCGGCAGTATTTGCCAACGATTACGAAACCGGTTGCCAAATAAGGCTTCCGTTAAAAACAATGAACCGGCACGGCCTTATAGCCGGAGCTACCGGTACAGGTAAAACCAAATCGCTGCAAGTAATTATGGAAGGTTTGTCGGATGCAGGCGTTCCAGTTTTGGCCATGGACATAAAAGGCGACCTTAGTGGCTTGGGAGCCGAAGGAAGCACCAATCCCGTTGTAGAAAAAAGAGCAAACTATATTGGCATTAACTGGCAGCCAAAAAGTTACCCCATTGAATTTTTATCGATTTCGGATGAACCCGGCGTTCGCTTGCGCGCTACAGTTTCGGAATACGGACCTGTATTGCTTTCGAAAATATTAGGTTTGAACGACAATCAGGAAGGGATACTTTCGATGGTTTTCAAATACTGCGATGACCGCAATTTACCCCTACTTGATCTGAAAGATTTAAAAAGCGTTCTTAATTACGCTCAAAACGAAGGAAAAGAAGAGTTCAAAAAAGAATATGGATTGATATCGACCTCATCGACCGGCGTTATTTTGCGCAATATTATTACCCTTGAACAACAAGGTGGCGAAAATATTTTCGGTGAACCATCGTTTGATGTGAACGACCTGATGTTTACCAACAACCGCGGACAAGGCATGATTAACATCCTCAGGCTTACCGACATTCAGGACAAGCCCGATTTGTTCAGCTCATTTATATTGTGCTTATTGGCCGAGGTTTTCCAAACCATGCCCGAAGTTGGAAACCCCGACAAACCTAAACTGGTGATTTTTATCGACGAAGCACATTTGGTTTTCAAAAATGCCACAAAGAACCTGCTCGATCAACTCGAAATGACCATCAAACTTATCCGCTCGAAAGGGATTGGCATTTTCTTTATTACACAGTCGCCAACCGACATACCTGCCAGTGTTTTGGGGCAGCTGGGCACAAAAGTTCAACATGCATTGCGTGCCTTTACCGCTAAAGACCGCAAAGATATTAAATCGGCATCGGAAAACTACCCATCAACCGACTTTTACGTTGTTAACCAACTCATTACCCAACTTGGCACCGGCGAGGCTTTTATTTCGGGCCTCGATGAAAAAGGGCGGCCAACCGAGTTGGCACATACGCTTATGCGCCCACCTTATTCGCGCATGGATGTACTTAATGAACAAGAAAT
>JAFGAF010000395.1 GCA_016933815.1 Prolixibacteraceae bacterium | reverse complement strand
GTAGGCCCAACGGTTACGGTGATGATCGAGCAGTTTGCCGTTTTTGTTGGTGAATTCGTACATCATGCCATCGCCAATGTACATGCTACTATATTCAGTTCCTTGAAATAACATGCTGAAATCGAATTCTTTATAATCGAACCCTAATGAAAAGCCATAATTGAGGTTGGGCACACCGGTATAGCTAATGTGTGTTTGGTCTTTTTGGTCGATAACCCCATCGTTGTTATAATCGTTGAATTTCAGGTCGCCGGGGCGGACCGATGACCCGATTTGTTCGGGAGAGTTGTTGATGTCGTCCCAATCCTGAAAATAACCTTCAACAATATAGCCCTGAAACTGACCAATGCTTTGGCCTTCTTCTTTCTGCCAACTGACCATGTTTGGCGGCTCGTCCTTGTTGATGATCTTGTTTTTGGCAAAGCTCACATTTGCTTTCACCCAATACGCAAAGCCATTGTTAATTCTTTTGTGGTGGGTTACATCGAACTCAAAACCTTTGTTTTCGGTTTCGCCAATGTTTGCAGGAGGTGCTTCAACACCAAAGTACGACATGACCGTTTGTCGGGTCATTAAAATATCAGTCCGACGTTCGTAAAACACATCGGCATTAAAACTGAACAAATCGACAAAGAATGCACCTTCGAGTCCAACATTTGCTTTGCTGGCTTTTTCCCAGGTAACATCGGGGTTCGAAGCCGATGTTTCGTAAATGAACTCGCGGTTTTCGGCATCGCGGCCAAACTTAGCACCGGCATCGGGCGCACCCGCTTTTTTTGAGTTAAAATCTTGAATGTACAGGAACCTGTTGCCGCCAATTTTGTCGTTCCCTACCAAACCGTAGGAGCCCCGCAATTTCAACATAGACAAATAAGGAACATTGTTCTTTACAAAATCTTCTTCCGAAATTAACCAACCCAACGAGAACGAAGGAAAGAACCCGAAGCGCTTGCCGGGTGCAAAGTTCTCCGATCCGTTGTAGCCAAGGTTGAACTCGGTGAAATAACGAAGGTCGTAGTTGTAGGTGACCCTGCTTACCAAGCCTGAATAGCGGTAGGGGATGCCGCCGCCCGACCGGTAATCGGATTGGTTGTAGAGCAAGAGTGCGGTAAAGGCATTTTTATCAAAAGTGCGATCGTAGTACAGCGAAGCGTCCAAATAGGTTTTTTGGTGCTCGTTGGTGCTGCCCCATAGGTAATTAAATGGTTCATCGGCACCTTCGTATTCGTAGTTGTAGGGCTCGCCGGGTTGCGAAATAAGGTTCGACCACATTACTTGTTCGCCATATCGTTTTTCATCGAAGTAGTAGCTGTCGTAAGCTACTTTCGAATTGACCGAAAGGCCTTGTATTAGTTTGCTTAAATCGTATTTAAATGCGAAACTTGATTCAACAACATAGTTTTGCCGTATCATGAAGCCTGTTTTGTTCAAAGCTGCCCAGGCATTTGTTTTGTTCACGCCATAAGCAGGCCGTCCGTCGGGGTTGATAATTGCTGCTTCGTAGGGTGCCTGGCGGTTAATTACATCCAGCGCATCGCCCTCGGAGTTCCATGTTGCACCGTTGGGCAAATTCCGGTCTTCGAAGCGGGCTGCTAAATTGATGGAGAAAGTGAGGTCGTCGGTAACGTCCAAATCGAGGTTCGACCTTAAATTGAATCGGTTAAAACCAAAGTTGGTCGTTTTTTCCTCGGTTTTGAAAATCCCTTCTTGGTTGAGGTAGCCAACCGATACAAAATAACGGGCTGCATTTGATCCACCGCTGATGTTCAAATTGTATTGTTGTTGTGGGGTAAAATCTTTT
>JAFGAF010000394.1 GCA_016933815.1 Prolixibacteraceae bacterium | reverse complement strand
TAGCAATGGGATTTCGGAAACCAATTACTGCAATTAGAAACAAAGCTGAAGTTATGCTTATCAGATAAAAAACCGATGAAAATACTGTGGCTTTATTGTTTTCGCGCGATGCAAACCTGAAATAGCCGGTTTCCATGCCATAAGTTAAAATAACGAACAAAAAAGCAACATAAGCGTACATGTTGGCAACTTGCCCCAAATTCGACTGGTTAACAAACACATGGGTCCAATAGGGGAACAACCAATAATTCAAGAAACGGCCAATTATACTTGGCATACCATAAATGGCCGTTTCGCCGGTAAGTTTTCGTAATGCTTTCAAAATATTTGGTCTAAAGGTTTTCTTTTATAAAAAGGTTTACGCTTAGTTTATTACTTTTGTTTTTGTAAAAATAATTAAACTTGAAACGAGCATGTTCGTTACAAACACAAACACGGATGAAACAAAGTTCAGCGTTAGCTAATATTCACATGCGATCCCGATGGCTATCGAGGACCATCCGGCCTTAAAAAACAAATTATATTCTGATGAAACTTATCACCTTATCGTTTTTAATTGCCCTGACAGGTTTTGCCGCTTGCAGTTCAAAAACAAGCACACAACGTAAGCCGGTTACAAATATACAGATATCACCGGCAAATCGAACAATTATTCATGGAAATGAATTTACCATTAAACTCCAATCGCGTTACACCAAGCCCGAAATTGAATCGATAGAGCTTTACCTGAACGACAGCCTTTTAACCACAAGCAACAAAGCCGATTTCGATTATACTATAAATACAAAAGCTTTGCTTCCGGGTCAATATTCATTGCGTACAGTTGCCCAAAACAGCAAAAATCAAAGCGGGACTAACGTAAGCAAAATTTCAATTGTATCGGGCACACCAGCTCAACGCCTAAGCTATACTGTTAAGGGCACACTCGATCACAACACGGCCAATTACACACAAGGCTTTGAATTTTACAACAATAATTTGTACGAAGGCACCGGAAATTATGCCGAAAGCCAATTGTTTGCCTACCAAATGCCCTATATGAAAGTATTAAGAACACATCAGCTCGACGACCGCTATTTTGGTGAAGGCATTACCATTTTAAACGACAAACTTTACCAGCTTACTTACAAAGCACAAAAAGGTTTTGTTTACAATGCCGAAACCTTTGAACCCACTGGCGAATTTGGCTTTCAGTCGAAAGAGGGCTGGGGACTCACCAACAACGGCACTCACCTGATAATGAGCGATGGAACTTCGAAAATAACATATATCGATCCACAAAGTTTCAAGATTGTAAAGACAATTGAAGTGAGCCACCCCGGAGGTTTTGTAAATCATTTAAACGAACTTGAATATGTTGATGGAGTTATTTACGCCAACATTTGGCCGGGCGAAACCATTGTTAAATTCGATGCACAAAACGGTAATGTAATAGCATTTATCGACATGCGCGGACTGTTGAGCAACTTCAACACCGGGCGCATCGATGCATTAAACGGCATTGCATGGCACAAAACCGAACAGGTTTTTTATGTTACAGGTAAATGGTGGCCAAAAATTTTCAAAGTTTCTTTTAACTAAACTTTTAAATTAGCGGTATACTAATGTAAAAACTGGTTCCGGTACCAAGTTCCGACTCGTACCAGATTTGTCCGCCAAAATGATCGACAATATTCTTTGTTATTGCCAGCCCTAAACCTGTACCGCTTGATTTGGTTGTAAAATTAGGTACAAAAATCAGCTCTTTAAGGTTTTCGTCAATCCCTTTGCCGTTGTCCGAAATTTTAATTATTGCATTTCTACCAGCTTTTTTTACCTCAATATCAATCTTCCCTTTACGGTTTTCGGGTATTGCCTGTATGGCATTTTTAATCAAATTGAGAATGGCACGCGCAAACTGTTCTTTATCGGCAAAAACTTTGAATTTTTCGGCAGTAGAAAAATGAGTAGAAATGCTAACCTGCCCGGTATAATTGTACAACTTAACTATTTCGCTGAGCCTTTCGGTTAGTAAAAATTGTTCGTTTTTTGTGCGTGGCATTTGCGCAAAATTCGAAAACTCAGTTGCTATCGACGACAGGTTATCGATTTGTTCAATAAGTGTTTCGGTAACTTTCTTTACTTTTTCGCTATAATCGGCCGAATTGGAAGGTGTTGTGCGTTGCAAAAACTGTATGTTCAGTTTCATTGGCGTAAGCGGATTTTTTATTTCGTGTGCAATTTGTTTTGCCATTTCGCGCCATGCAGTTTCCCTTTCGGAGCGTGCAAGCAATTCGGTACTGTATGCCAGCTCTTCGAGCTTTTTGTTGTACTCGGCCACCAACAAGCCAATTTCGTCGTCGGAACGGTATTCAATGGGCTTGGTTTCTTTTCCCAACTGAATAACCCTAAGGTTTTCGAGCACAAGCCTGAGCGGGTAAGTAATACGGCCCGAAATAAAAAAAGCCACCATCACACTCAACATCAACAAGAACACATAAATGTTGATAAATGCAAAAATGAAAGTGGTAATTTCGGTTCTGAACTCGCGTTGTTTGGTAAAATACGGAATGTTTATGTAACCAATATTCCTCCCGTCGAAATTCAATAAAGGTACATATGCCGATAAGTATTCCATGCTGGCAATGTGTTCGTGATG
>JAFGAF010000393.1 GCA_016933815.1 Prolixibacteraceae bacterium | reverse complement strand
TGTACTTCCTATCGATGGTGGGTTTAGTACTTTTAGTGGGGTGTAAGGCCTACCCAACTCCTTCCAATGAGGGGCTTAGTAACAACCAAATTTGAAGGATAGCGCTTTATATAACAATAAAAGCAAAAGCATAATTATATGAACAAGAGCAATAATAATTCAGCTCAACAAAAATCCTCTCCCTATAGCGGGGCGGATGGTTTATCTTTCCTATACTCGTGGCGTTGGTTTGGCCCAACCGATCGTATAACATTGAACCAAATACGGCAAACCGGAGCCAGCGGTGTTGTTAATGCCCTGCACCAAATACCTGTTGGCGATGTTTGGACGAAAGAAGCCATTCTGAAACGCAAAAAAATGATCGAAGACGCAGGTCTTACCTGGGTTGTTGTTGAAAGCTTACCGGTTAGCGAGGACATAAAAAAGAAAAGTGGCAACTACCTGCAGCACATCGAAAACTACAAACATTCGTTGCGTAACCTGTCGGAATGCGGCATCAAAACAGTTTGCTACAATTTTATGCCTATTTTGGACTGGTCGCGTACCAATCTGAAACATTTTTTCGACGACGGAACCTACACTTCGGGCTTTCAACTGCATATTTTTGCAGCTTTCGACTTATTCATTCTTCAACGCGAAGGCGCAAAAAACGACTACCCCGACGAAGTAGTCAAGAAAGCGCAGGAATATTTATTTAACCTACCCAAAGAAAAGGTTAAAGAGCTACAGGACACCATTCTCTACGGGCTTCCGGGATCGATGGAAACATACACCCCCGAAGCTTTTAAAGCAATGTTAAAAAGCTACGAGGGTATTGACCGAACCATGTTAAAAGAACATCTAAGCTACTTTTTGAACGAAATAGTACCTGTTGCCGAGGAGGTGGGGATAAAAATGGCCGTTCACCCCGACGATCCGCCTTGGAACTTGCTGGGCTTGCCGCGCATTGTAAGTACCTGCAACGATTTGAATGAGATTGTAGAAATGATCGACTCGCCATCAAACGGCATCACTTTATGCACTGGCTCACTGGGTGTTGGGCACTTTAACGACCTCACAAAAATTGCTGCCGAATTGGCTCCGCACATTCATTTTGTGCACCTGCGAAATGTAATTCGCGATAGCGGCCTTAACTTTCAGGAAGAAACATTTTTTG
>JAFGAF010000392.1 GCA_016933815.1 Prolixibacteraceae bacterium | reverse complement strand
GGCAAATGGGACATGCTTTTTGCTCAAGTTGATCTGAAAGCAGGTGAAACGGCTACATTTACAATCGATTGGCTTGCCGACGATTTGCTTACAATGAAACCGCTAACCAATATTCGCTTTGCCGAAATAAGTGATGCATCGAAGGAGCTGACCCGTGCCGACAGGTTGAAAAACAATGATTCAGAAACCACTCAAAAGGTTTTTCAGTTCGAAGGTCCCGGATGGGAAAACGATGTTGTGGGTTTTCGTAACTATTTCGATGCCCGTAACGGTTTCGACATATGGGGAAAAACTACTTCTGAAATGGTGCTCGACGGAGTTGGTGTCGAAGGTGCCCCTTCGTACCACGAAATGCAAGCATGGGGGATGGATATTCTCAAAGTGGGCAACTCGTTGGGCGCCGGAGGTATAGCATTGCAATCGGCCGAAAAGCTTTACCCTATTGGCCCCGGTGCCGAAGGTACTTATAAGCAAATTGTTGAAGGCCCCTTGCGTTCGGTTCTCGAGTTCAAATTTGATCGTATCAATATCGAAGGACGCTTAATTTCAGTTCGTCACCGCATTTGTATCGAAGCCGGAAAACCTTTCTATAAAAGCATGGTTAATGTCGACGATGCCGGCGATGCAAAACTGGTAGCAGGTATCGTAAACCTTCATTCAAACGATGTGTATTACATTCCGTCAGAAAATGTTTCGTACTTTTTTACGCACGATAAACAAGCTTACAACGGCGAAATGCTGGGCATGGCCATTATTGTACCTAACAGGCAAATAGAAGTGCTTACCGCACCCGAAGAAGGTGAGGGCATTACGCAAACTTATTACACAACTTTCGATATTTCGAGCCAAATTGAATTCTTTTTTATGGCTGGTTGGGAATTGCAAGATCCCAAATATGCTACTTTCAAAAGTTTCGAAGCTGAACTCGACAAACAGGCAAAACAAATTGCTGCAAAAGTTGAAGTTGCAATTTAGTCAATTAGTGTAAACTGAATAAAACAAAGCTGTCGGTACTTTTCCGGCAGCTTTTTTTTTAGATATACTTATCCAATACAGTGTAAACCTTAACCTTTTTTAATTAAATAGTGAACGTTGCTTTTCTTATATTTGCTGCTTGAATTATTAAATGATACCAAAAGTGAAACGAGCAGAAATAATAACTATTGGCGACGAAATTCTGATTGGTCAAATTGTTGATACCAACTCGGCTTGGATGGCCTCCCAGTTAAACGCAATTAATGTAAAAGTTGAACAAATTACATCAATATCCGATACCCCCGACCATTTGGTGAGCGCGCTGAACGATGCACGCAAAAGAGCCGATGTGGTGCTCATTACCGGTGGACTCGGTCCTACAAAGGACGATAGAACCAAAAAGGTTTTATGCGAATATTTCGATTCAAAAATGGTTTTGCACCAAGCTACGCTCGATCATATTGTTGATTTTTTCAGGATGCGTAACATGCCGGTTATTGGTCAACTTAATCACGATCAGGCAATGGTTCCCGATAATTGTCAGGTTTTATTCAACCCGCAAGGTACTGCTCCAGGAATGTGGTTCGAGCAAAACGAAACCATTTTTGTTTCGATGCCCGGCGTTCCCTACGAAATGAAAGACATCATGAGCCTGCATGTTTTGCCCCGTTTGGCCAAAATTAACGGCGCCGGAGCAATTTACCATAAAACAGTACTTACCATTGGCATTCCGGAATCGAAACTGGCCGAAAAACTCGACGAATGGGAAGATGCTTTGCCCGAGAATATTCATCTGGCATATTTGCCAAACCCGGGGCAAATTCGCCTGCGGTTTTCTGCTTTTGGTCAAAGCGAGGCCGATTTGGCTGAACAAGTAAATCAACAAATCGAAAAATTGATGTTGATTATTCCCGATGCCATTTTTGGTTATAACGACGATACGTTGGCCGGAGTTGTTGGCAAACTTTTGCTGCTAAAACAAAAAACCTTGGCTACGGCCGAAAGTTGTACCGGTGGGTTTGTTGCACACAGCATAACCTCCGAGCCCGGCAGTTCGCGGTGGTTTAAAGGTTCAATTGTTGCCTATGCCAATGAGGCTAAGGTGAATATTTTGGGGGTCGATCAGCAGTTGATTGACGATTATGGCGCGGTAAGCGAGCAAGTGGTTTGCCAAATGGCCTTAGGTGCTCGCAATGCACTTGATGCCGAATATGCTGTGGCTACTTCGGGTATTGCCGGCCCCGATGGCGGAACCGATGAAAAGCCGGTAGGTATGGTTTGGGTGGCAGTGGCTACGCCCGAAGGTGTATTCGCTCAGAAGTTCAGTTTTACCCGTAACCGCGAACGAAATATTATTAGGGCATCGCAAATGGCGCTCGATATGCTGCGCCTCGAGTTGCTTAAAAAATAAGTGTATTTGCTTTATTCATCGTAAACATAAATTTTGCTGTAATGAAGAAGCTTTTGGTAGTTTTAGGTTTAATATTCGTGCTTTTATTGGCTGCGTTTTTCGTTGTACCTGTTTTATACAAAGAGAAAATTAGCCAATTGGCTTTGCAGAAAATAAACACAATGGTCGATGCCCGTATCAATTACGAAAGTTTCGATCTTGCTTTGTTGCGTTCATTCCCCGATTTTACTGCAACATTTCAAAATATTTCGGTTGTAGGCAAAAACCAGTTCGAAAACGATACGCTGTTGTATTTTGGATATTTTAGTGCAACACTCGATGTTATGAGTGTTTTGCGTAAATCCGATGTGTTGCTTAAGTCGTTGGAAATTAGTAATGGTAAGCTGAATTTTATTGCCGGAACCAACGGCGCTTATAACTGGGAAATTGAACAAAAAACGACTTTAGATGTCGATTCGCTCAATCTTTCTCAAAAAGAAACAAGCAATACTGCAACAAACGAACCCGATCAACAACTAAAGTTGCTTTTGAAAAGCATTGTACTTTCCGATATTGATGTGGTTTATTTAAGCCGTTCGTCCGATTACGAATTTGCAGTTTACGATGTTAACGGAAAAATGCAGGGCGAGATGCAAGGCATGAACACCTTGTTGAATGTTGAAATTGCCACACCTTCGCTAAACTACCGCTATGGCAAAGTTTATTATTTGAAAAACCTCGAGACTGCTGTTAATACGAAATTAAATGCCGATTTAAATAAGTTCGATTTTAAATTCGAAGGCGGCAGCAGTAAGTTGAACAACTTTCCGCTTGATTTAAAAGGCGGCTTTTCGATGCCCGGCGATTCAATTTTATTCGATATACAATTCGATGTGCCCGATATTTCCATGCCCCGGCTGCTTCAATTGGTGCCACAAGACTATCAAAAGTACCTGGCCAATGTTAAAACCGATGGTAACATAAATTTCGATGGTTCGCTGTTGGGGGTTTATTACAACAATGTTTATCCTTCAATAGCTGTTAATTTTGATGTAAGCAATGCCTGGCTTCAATATCCCGAATTGCCCGACAGGCTCGAAATTGTTAAGCTAAAAGCTGAAATAGTTAAACCCGAAGGCGAACTCGATAAAGTTGAATTGGGCATTTCACAGTTCGATATGTTTTTGGCCGATAATCCTTTGTCGTTACAAGCTGCGTTTTCGCAGTTATTCACCGATCCTAAACTCGATGTGTCGTTCAACGGGGTGGTCGATCTCGAAACATTATCGAAAGTTATTCCGCTTGGCGATACACAACTTAAAGGCATGTTAACAGCAAATGCAATCATCGCTGGTAATTACTCGTCAATTGAAAGCGGAAGCTACCAGAATTTCAAATCGGAAGGTGAGCTCGGATTATCAAAATTCTATATAATTAATAGTAGCGTGCCGCAAGGTGTTGAAATTAGTAATGCCGCATTAAAACTTAAAAATGAAACAGTTGATGTTGACGGATTACAAGGGCGTATAGGCCGAAGCGATTTTCGCGTAAGTGGCTCGTTGAATAATGTGATTTCATACATGTGGGCAGGTGGTGAGCTTTACGGAAAACTTAAATGGCAGTCGTTATTGCTCGATTTAAATGAGTTTATGGCAGCTTATCAACCGGCCGATAGTGTAAAATCGGTGTATCTCGAAACCGACTCGACTCAAACTGCAAGCACCGGCCCGATTGAATTGCCCGAGAAAATGCATTTGGTTTTCGATGCAGATGTGAAGCAAATGCTTATCGATAAAATGAACATTACCAATACAAAAGGCAATGTTGTGCTAAAAAATCAACACTTGTATCTTAATGGTTTAAACATGGATATGATTGGAGGAAGGATGAAAATGGACGGCAAAGCTATTGCCGATGGCCGTTTGCACCCCGATGTTGATTTTACTCTCGACATTAAAAATTTCGATATAAAAGAAGCATACCGCCAGTTGTCGCTTGTGCAAAAATACATGCCTTTTGCAGCATCGAGCCAAGGGAGTTTCTCAACCAAGCTGAATATGCAAACCCAACTTTCTGATAGTTTAAAGCTAATTGCTTCGGAATTGAATGCAAAGGGGGCGTTAACTGTACAAAATCTAAAATTGGTCGATGCCCGTATTTTAAAAAATTTAAGCACCGTAATTGCCTCCAATAAACTGCGAAATGTTCAGGTCGATAATTTTACTGCTCATTATGCCATAAAAGACGGAAACCTGAACATTGAACCTTTTTCGACAAAAGTAATGCAGCAACCGGTAAGGCTTGGCGGAACTTATAACTTGGGTGGTACTGTCGATTTGAGGGTTGATGCTACAGTCGATAAGTCGTTGTTGTCGAATAATTTGCTTTCAATGATTGCATACGTGCCGGGGCACGAGCGCATCCAAAAAATCGACGTGGGCATGCTTGTTAAAGGCGATGCCAAAAAACCCGAGATAATTGTCGATAACGATAAGATCAAGCAGCAGGTTATAAATCAGTTAAAGAACAGTTCGCCCAAGGAACTCGAAGATGCTGCCAAAAAGCTGT
Organism: Prolixibacteraceae bacterium; assembly: GCA_016933815.1. Classification (GTDB taxonomy): domain Bacteria; phylum Bacteroidota; class Bacteroidia; order Bacteroidales; family Prolixibacteraceae; genus Roseimarinus. The sequence goes on along the minus strand of JAFGAF010000392.1, from coordinate 32,375 downwards.
TCAACGATATTTTTAAATAAACCTTTTTAAAATTTTTAGTTTTGTAAATAATTATAAACGATTTAATTATGAATGCTTTTTTACACATGAATTTTGTTTCTTTTGCAAAAAGATTTTCAATAGTTGTATTGTTTTTAGTTTCGTTATCGTGTCAGAAAACCGATACTTCGTTGCGTTTAGTGAATAACGAATACAAAACTCCAATTACCGAAAGCCGCGATCTAATTCGTAATTTTTTGCTAACATCGTTTAGCCCGGGTATATCGGTTTCGGTTTCGCTTAATAACGAAATTATATGGTCCGAAGGGGCAGGTTTGGCCAGTAAGGAACTGAATGCCCCTGTTACCCGACAAACGAAGTTTAAAATTGGTAATACCGCACAAACTTTTACCGCAGCTGTTATTGCGTTGTTGCAGCAACAAGGAAAATTAAACGTTGACAGCAGTTTCTATGCTTATATTCCAAATTATCCGCAAAAAGATTTCGATTTTACCCTAAGGATGTTGGGCACACATTCGGCAGGCCTACAACCAACACGTATTGAAAGTCTTGCCGATTTTGATAATTTGAAAACTTTGCGCGAATATGTAAAACTGTTCGATACTTCTCCGCTTATTTACGAACCCGACACCTATTTTCAGGTTTCGGATTACGCACCTGCTATGTTGGGCATTGTAGCCGAGCAAATTTGTGGAAAACATTACTATCAACTTTTAAAAGAAATGATCCTCGATTCGTTAAATTTAAGCAATACCAGCGCCGATTATCCTTTTTTAATTGTACCAAACCGAAGCGAAGCATACACGCTCGATTATCTGGCACGTTTGATCAATGCTAACGAATTAAACTTAACAGCCCTTAGCCCTGTGCATGGTTTGCTCTCAACCGCCGACGATTTAAACCATTTTGCCTGCCAACTTTTATCGCCAGGTTTTTTTAACGAAGAAAGTATAGGCCTGTTTTCTAATTCGCACAAATTGTCAAACGGTGTCGAAACCGGACGTAGTTTTGGTTGGATGGTTTTCGACGACGCAAAAAAACGTAAGATTATTGCCCAAATAGGAAATACTATTGGTGGCAGTTCGGCAATTATTATTTGTCCTGAATACAATTTGGTTGTAACGGCTTGTACCAATAAAAACGATGGAACAAGTGAGTTGCCTGCTTATGGAATTGCCCAGGTGTTTATGAACGATATTTCGGCCCGACTTGCCGAACAAGCCGAAGAGACTGCTGCCGAAGCTGCCGAACAACAAGAACTAGATGAACTGTTTGGCGAAGAGGCTGACGAAACGGAGGAGTAGTATTTTATTTAATAACAGTAATTTACAATGATGGATTATTCGAATTCAGCAGTGCGCAGGCAAGATCGCTTGCTCGATCAAACTGCGGCAACTCAGCTGTTAAGCCAAGGCGAATATGGCGTGTTATCGATGTATTGCAATGAACATGGCGTTTATGGCCTACCGCTAAATTATGCTTGGGACGGCAAATCAGCACTTTACATTCATTGTGCTCAGCAAGGCCAAAAGCTAAAATGTATTAATGATAACAACGCTGTTTCGTTTTGTGTGGTGGGTAAAACCAATGTGATATCCGAAAAATTTACAACCGAATATGAGAGCATTATATTGAATTGCAAGGCAAGCCGAGCTTTGTCTGAATCGGAACGAATGAAGGCATTGGAGCTGATCATTGATAAATATTCGCCCGGCGATAAGGAGGTAGGACTTAAATATGCCCAAAAATCATTCGATAGAACCGAAATCATTCGTCTCGATATTGAAAATTGGTCGGGTAAATGTAAAAAAATTCATCAGTAGTTTTTACAAATGGTTCAAATCAGAAACTGCCAGCAAAAATTGTGATTTTGCCGGCAGTTCATCATTAACCAAAAAAACTAATTATGAAATATTTACTGTACAACTTTTTTATAGGGTGATGTGATGCAACAAAGAAAACCCTAAAAAAAATAGGTGAGGGGGAAAATTCAATTAAAAAGGGGTTCAATTATTATACTTAACAAAAATGAGCTACATTAGCTTAAGTTTTTTGTTCGCGGTACGATTATTGTAAATCGAATGCAGTAAAATTTTTAAAAATTTATAACCATGAAAATTTATACCTTAAGAACCAAGTTGATGGCAATAGCTCTAGTGGCAGTGGTTTTACTGTCGGGCTGTGCCAGCACAACACTTATCGATTCGTATCCCAGTGGTGCCGATTTGTATTTAAACGGCGAGGCTGTTGGTCAAACACCTTACGAAATGACCGATACTAAAATTCTCTACAGTTGTACCACTGTACGTCTCGAAAAGGATGATTACAAATCGTTCTACACAACTATTTGCCGTAACGAAGAGGCCGATGTTGGCGCAATTATTGGTGGCGTATTTTTTTATTGGCCTTTTTTGTGGGCTTTAAAATACAAGCCAACACATTTTTATCGTTTACGGGCCGACGAATCAGATGATGAACCATCGAACAGCGATTTTGATCAGTTAATTGAAGACGAAAACGAATAAAAAATTAAAAGGCTGCCACAGAATGATGAGGCAGCCTTTTTGCATTTTATTCGTTTATATTGAATCCCATTATTTGCAGCTTGTTCAATGTGCTATCGGGCACGTTAGTGGCTTGAATTGAATACGATGGAAATTCGCGCCTTACGGGATAATCACCACGCTGTTTTTCGAATGTCGATGGCGATTCTTTTAAGCGTTTACTGTCGTCAATTATTGAATAGGTATGCAGTACCGCTTGGCTAATTATTTCCTGTTCAGTTTTGTTGGCTCCGTTTATAGTAATAATTGGTTCTTCGGGCAGCTCAACATTCTTGCATTCCCAATTATCGATTCCCAGATTTAGCTTTTTGCTGAGTGCTTTAACGCTCATGCTGGTGCCATTGGCTTTTCCATCGCGCGAGTAACCAGCAATGTGTGGGGTGGTAATAAAGGCTAAATTCATTAGCTCCAAATCAATATTGGGCTCATTTTCCCAACAATCGATAATTAATTCGCTAACCTTTCCGTTTTGTTTTGCAATTTTAACCGCTTGTGTATCCATCACTTCGCCCCTCGACGAGTTGATGAATGCAATTTTTTGACTGCAATTTTCGAAAAAGGCTGTGTCGGCCAAATGAAATGTTTTTTCGTTTCCGCTGCGTGTTAACGGTGTATGAAAAGTAACAATATCGGCTTGTTGCTTAATTTTTTCGAGCGACACAAAACCTGCCTGACCTTCGTTACGTTGGCGTGGCGGGTCGTTTATCAGCACTTTCATGCCAATGGTTTGGCAAAGGAATGCAACTTTTGAACCTACATTTCCGGCACCTACAATGCCTATGGTTTTTTTGTGCAGTTGGAAACCTTTGTTTTGGGCTAGCGTATACAGCGCAGCCATTATGTATTGGGCTACCGACCAACTGTTGCAGCCGGGTGCATTGGTCCAGTCAATTCCTTTGGCTTCGCAATATTTGGTGTCAATATGATCGTAGCCAATGGTAGCTGTAGCAATAATTTTCACTTTCGATCCTTCAAGCAAATTTTCGTTGCAAATGGTGCGTGTGCGGGTAATTATTGCATCGGCATCTTTTACTATTTCGGGGCTTGTGTCTTTGCCGGGCAAATAAACAACTTCGGCAAATGGCTCAAGAGCGCCTTTAATGTAAGGTATTTTATTGTCGATTATGATCTTCATAAAGTATTGTTGTTGAGTGTGCTATCTTAAATGTTTTGTCTTCAAAAAATCATTTACAATATCGGTTGCGTTTTGCAGCCTTTGGTTGTTGTTGCCCGATACAATTTTGTAGTTAAAGTTGTAGGCTTCGAGTTCGCTAATATAAATATTGTGCAATTTTTGTCGGTTCTCGCCACCGTTTTCGCGAACGGGATCTTCCATCCATGGTATGTCAATATCACAAACAATAAAAAGGCCGATGTTGCTTTTGCTGATAGCTTGGTGTAGCCAATAGGGGTGTTTGCCATAAACAAAATCGAACCATACCTTGGTAATAATCAGCCAGGTGTCGAAAAATATAAATCGTTGATTGTTGTGCAATCCCTTTTCTTTTTCAATTTGAAGTCTGGCTATTTCTTCGATATCGGTATAAGTGTATTTATGTTGAAGGTTTTCGATATAACTACGGGCGAGCTCGGGTACATAAATACCATTGAATTGTTCCGAAAGGCCTTGGGCTAAGGTACTTTTGCCGGTCGATTCAGCACCTGTTAGTACTATTTTTATGCTATCGTTCATTGTTTGGCATTCCTTTTTTCCATTCGAAGTAGCCCCATATTGCTGCTGCGGTGTAAATTACAAACATTACCGAGGTAGGGTAGAGGCCTTTCCATATATAAAGCAATAACGACACAAAATCGACAACAATCCAAATAAGCCAGTGTTCAATAATTTTGCGCGCCAACATATAGGTGGCAACAATGCTTAAGGCTGTTGTAAACGAATCGCCAAGCGGAACAGGTGAATCGGTGAAATGCTTTAAAACAAAGTAAATCACTATCCAAAGTAATAGCGATATGATTGAGAGCTTATAAAACAAGTTCTTTATGATGCTTGTTACCGGTAGGGTTTGTTTTCCGCTTTCGGTTTGTTTACCCTTTGCCCATACTACCCAACCATAAATGCTAACCCACACGTAATACACTTGCAAGGCCATGTCGGCATAAAATTTCGATACAAAAAATACGTAGCAATAGAGCAGCGATGTAAGCAATCCAAGCAGCCATGTGGCAATGTTTTGTTTAATCGAAAAGAAAACGTATAAAATGCCAAGTATCGAGCCGGTAATTTCAACCCAGTTAGAGCTCAGCCACAACAAAAATTGATCATTCATTGTACGTGCCCTTCAAAACGGCATCGTATTTCGATGCATTGTTGATAATTTCGAGTGCTTTTTGAATTACGGTATCGTTAGCGTTAATTATGCTGTAAAATTCACTCGAATTCCACAAGTCGCGGGCTATAATTGCTTTTATGTGCCTTTTTGCGTGGTCGGTAATAAATTCAATGGATGCTGCATCGCGTTCAATATTTTTTTCATCGCCATTTGCCCAAAGCTGTTCAAGCATTTCGTTGCTAACTTTATAATTGGCTTTATAGGCTTCAAAATTGGGATATTGCTGCATTAACTTGCTGCGGTTATTATCCATGTAATCGATTACAAATTGGTTTACAACACTAGCCCTTACCAATTGGTTGTAGTAGCTGTAGTTCGACGAGGTGTCGATTGGTACAAAAATATCGGGAATAACACCACCGCCGCCATATACAGTGCGCTGGTTGATAATGGTTTTGTATTCGAGGCTGTCGGCAACATGCAGGCTGTCGCGGTTAAAAAGTTCACCGCTGTTTACACGTTCAATGTAATCGTTGCGGTAATCTTTTACTCCGTTTTCGTAAGGTTTTTGAATGCATCGGCCACTTGGGGTGTAATAGTGGGCTGTGGTAAGCCTTATCATCGATAAATCGCTGAGGTAGTAAGGCTGTTGAACAAGGCCTTTACCAAACGAACGGCGTCCGATTATGATTCCTCTGTCCCAGTCCTGAACAGCGCCTGCAACAATTTCGCTGGCCGAAGCCGAGCCACCATCGATCAAAACTGCAAGTTTACCGTTTTCGAACTCGCCTACAGTGGTAGCCAAATAATCTTTCTTCGGATTTCGAAGCCCTTCGGTATAAACTATGAGCTTTTGTGCCGAAAGGAAATGATCGGATATTTCGTGGGCCGATTTAAGGTAACCCCCGCCATTCCCCCTTAAGTCGAGTATCAGATTTTGTAGTTTGTGCTGGGCTTTTAAATCGATAATGGCTTTAACAAACTCATCGGTTGTGGTGGCCGAAAAGCGGTTAAGTTTTATGTAGCCAGTTTTGTTGTCGAGCATATACGATGCATCGAGGCTGAAAATGGGTATTTTATCGCGTATAATTACAAAATCAAGCAGTTTTTTCTCGCCTTTGCGCAGAATACGAATGCTGACTTTTGTGCCCTTCTCGCCCCTTAAGCGGTCGAAAACCATTTGGTTGGTCAGCCCAATTCCGGCAACAGGTTCATTGTCGATAAACATGATTCGGTCGCCGGCCTGCAAACCCACTTTTTCCGATGGCCCTCCCGGAATGGTTTGAACCACCATTAAGGTGTCGCGTAATATGTTGAATGATATACCAATACCATCGAAGCTGCCCTGAAGTGGTTCGTTCATTTTTTCCACCTCGTCCTTCGAAATATAAACCGAGTGTGGATCGAGTTCGCTAAGCAAGCTGATAATCGCAACTTCGGTTAGTTTTTCGAGGTCGGTCGAGTCGGCATAAAAGCTGTCGATCAATCTCAATAAACGTTGAAATTTTCTCGATTGGTCTTCAACAGCATAAGTGCTTGAAAATAAAACAATGAGGGAAATGATAAGTGATATTGTCCGAATGTATATCTTCATTTGTTGATGATTTGATTCAAAAATAATAGTAAGCAAATATAAAAGGTTTCTTTTCAGTAACAAAACCTTTGTGTTCTGAATATGCTTCAATATTGCAGAGGTGAATGTTTTCATTTTTAAAATGTGTGGTTTTTTTGTGATTTTATGGTTTGTTATTTTGTATCTTAATTACCTCAATCATTTTGCTATGTTTCACAATGGCATAAGTTTATGCCTGTTTAAACTCATGTTTGCCTCGCATTTTATTCACAATTATGCAAAAAAATGTTAATAATTTAATGCATACATAATATGCCTGAACTATTTGTTTTGTTCTTTTAAGTGCTTAATTTGTAGCATGTAAATTTAATAGTTAATGAACTGAAAAATAAATACTTACTAGCCAAAATTCATAAAAATTCGAATTACTTAAATTCATTCACATGAAAAAATCAATTCAGAAAATTTCAATTTTGCTTTTTGCAGTGCTGATGAGTACTGCATCGTTATTTGCTCAGGTTACTACCTCGAGCATGCAAGGGCAAGTGTACAGCGATGATAATTCGCCACTGCCCGGAGCTACAGTTATTGCTGTGCATCAGCCTTCGGGGACGCAATATGCGGCCATAAGCAATTCCGAAGGTCGTTTTAACCTGCAAGGTATGCGACCCGGTGGTCCGTACGAAGTTAAAGTTAGTTTTATTGGTTATACTTCGATGACCTATCAGGACATAACCCTTTACCTTGCCGAATCGTTTATACTGAATGCCGTTTTGCGCGAAAGTGTAACCGAAGTTGTTGAAGTAATGATTGTTGGTGCTAAGCCATCGGCTTTTGGTACCGATAAAACAGGTGCTACAACCAATATTTCAAATGAGCAAATGAGCATGGTTCCAACCATTAGCCGTAGCATCTCCGACATTGCGCGCTTGTCGCCTTATGCCAACGGAATGAGCTTTGCTGGTGGCGATGGCCGTTCAACGAACTTTACTGTTGATGGTGCAAACTTCAATAATAATTTTGGTTTGTCATCAAATTTGCCTGGAGGTGGAAACCCTATCTCATTGGACGCTATCGAAGAAGTACAAGTAGTGATTGCTCCGTTTGATATTCGTCAAACTAATTTCATAGGTGGTGGTATCAATGCAATTACTAAATCGGGTACAAACACATTTAAAGGTTCTGCCTATACATATTTTAATAATCAGAATATGAGGGGAAACAAAATCGGAGATGTTGATTTTGGTGAACGTGACATTGAGTCTAGAACAACATACGGTATTACATTTGGTGGTCCAATCATCAAAAATAAATTGTTCTTTTTTGTAAACGGCGAATACGAAGTGCGTCCTGGTCAGGTTGTAACTTGGAGGCCATCGGAAAACGGTGTAGCTAATACAGAACAGTCGCTTTCGCGTGCAAGTACGTCGGATATGGAAAAAGTTAAAAAACATTTGATGGATAATTATGGATACGATGCCGGCTCCTATGCTGATTATCCTGCCGATGAAAGCAACAGGAAACTACTTGCCCGTATCGATTGGAACATTAACGATGCCAATAAAATGAGCTTGCGTTATAATCATACTAAAAATCAAGGATGGAATGAAACTAATGGTAATTCTACCGATGCTGGTTTTCGGAACAGGTCGATGAATAGAATTTCACAATATTCTATGGCTTTTTCTAATTCGATTTATTCTAGCGATAATATTGTAAATTCTTTTGCACTCGATTTAAACAGCCGTTTTTCCGAGAAAGTCTCAAACCAATTTCTTGCTACTTACACAAAAATTAACGATGTACGTGGATCCAACTCAGAGCCTTTCCCATTTATTGATATTATGAATGGAGTAAATGATGATGGAACACAGATATTAGAACCATATATATCTGCAGGTTATGAGCTTTTTACATGGAATAACGGTGTGAACAACAATATTTTCAACATTACAAATAACACTACATTTTATTTAGATAACCATAAAATTACTGCAGGTGTTGGTTTTGAACACCAAATGGCCAATAACTCTTACATGCGAAATGGAACAGGCTATTATCGTTATGCCAGTCTCGACGATTTTCTGAATCAAGCTGCACCAAGGGATTTTGCATTAACATATGGTTACGACGGGGAGACCAATCCAGCAGCAGAAGTTGCGTTTAATCAAATAGGTATTTATGCTCAAGATGAATGGAGCCTTTCTCAATTCTTTAAATTAACTTATGGTGTACGTGCCGATTATTTACGATATGTTGATAATTTAATCAGGAACAATGCTATTTATGAGTTGGATTTTGGTGGGAAGAAAATTGATACAGGAGTATGGCCTACTGCAAAAGTTCAATTATCTCCTCGTGCAGGTTTCTCGTGGGATTTAACAGGTGACCAAAAATTGAAACTACGTGGAGGTACAGGTATTTTTACCGGAAGATTGCCATTGGTGTTTTTCACCAATATGCCTACCAATTCAGGTATGGTTCAAGGTAGTTATGCTGCTGTTACTAAATATAGTAAAGAAGGTGATGGCGCTGTTGATAGTGTTGATCCAGTGCTTGAAACATTAGCAGGACCAATGATTACCGATGTTGATGAAATGATTCGCAGGCTGAATTTACAAAATACAATTACTCCTAAAGACGGAGCACTACCTCGTGATATTAATGCCGTTGATGCCAATTTCAAAATGCCTCAGGTTTGGAAAACTTCTTTGGCTTTAGATATTGATGTGCCGGCTTCATTCCCTCTTTCTATTACCATTGAAGGTATCTATACAAATAACATCAACGGTGTAATGTTGAAAAACTATAACCTGAAAGAACCTGATAATAACTGGATGCGTTTTAGAGGAGCTGATGATAGGTACATTTATCCTGAGCTTAGTGAAATTGAATATACTTCAAAGGCAGCCTATGTGCTTACAAACACTAACGAAGGTTGGGGTGCAACCGGTAACATAACCCTAAATGCAGAGCCTGTGAAGAATCTGAATTTAATGGCTGCACTCACCCTTACCGAATCTAAAGAGGTTTCAGGTATGCCGGGTAGTAATGCTGCATCTGCATATAATGGCCTTATTCAGGTTAATGGACCACATATACCTTGGGTTCAACGTTCACAATATGTTATCCCAGCTAAAGCAATTGCTTCTGTTTCATACAAATTACCTTACGCCAACAACCACATGGCTACAAACATTAACTTGTTTTATTCGGGTTATTCTGCAGGTGGCTATAGCTTTACTTATGCAAATGATATGAATGGCGATGGATATGCAACTGATTTAATTTATATCCCCGAAGAAAAAGGTGAAATAAACTTTATTAGCTCAGCCGATGAGGATGCGTTTTTTAAGTTTATGGAGCAAGACAAATACTTAACTAAAAACAAAGGAGGATACGCCGAAGCATACGCAGCCAGGGCTCCTTGGGTACACAGGTTCGACTTGCGTGTTGCTCAGGATTTTACAGTTAACGTTGGTGGAACTAAAAACACCTTGCAAGTAAGCCTTGACATCCTAAACTTTGGAAATTTGATCAATAATGAATGGGGTGTAAGCAAGAATATGTTTGCTGCTAACGACGGCCAAATACTTAATTACGAAGGCTATGATGATAATAAGGTGCCAAGCTTTTCAATGGCTACCGATGCCGATGGAAACTTTTTAACAGAATCTTATTCAACTTATTATAATTACAACCAAACTTGGAGCTTCCAGCTTGGCGTGCGTTATATCTTTAAATAAACAGCAAGTTTTTACATACAATATGAGGGGCGGCCTTTAAGGTTTAGCCCCTTTTAATTTTTTAAAATATAATCATTGGAAATAATACTTAAAGATTGTTACTTTGCGTTATTGTAAAATAATGCTGAAAAGAGATTGAAACGTAAGTTTTTTACCAACCTGATTCTATTACTGGCTATCAATGTTCTCATAAAACCTTTTTGGCTTTTTGGGATTGACAGAACTGTACAGAATGTTACCGGCGACCAATATGGCTTGTATTACTCGTTGTTGGCACTTTCGTTAACATTAAACATACTGCTTGATTTTGGTATAACCAATTACAACAACAGGAACATTGCCCGTTATAACCATTTGCTGCCTAAACACCTGGGCAATATTTTTGGATTAAAGCTCGCACTTGCCATTGTATATACAGTGGTGTGTTTAACATGGGCAGCAGTTGTTGGTTACAATAATATTCAAATTCATTTATTGATTTTCCTTATTATCAATCAGTTCTTGCTGCAATTTATTTTGTATTTGCGCTCCAATTTAAGTGCATTGCACCTTTTTACAACCGATAGTCTGGTTTCGGTGCTCGATCGGTTTTTTATGATCGTAATTTGTGGAATATTGTTGTTTACCAATGTAACAAACGGGGTATTTAAAATTGAATGGTTTGTTTATGTGCAAACTATATCGTACCTCATGGCGGCAGCAATTATCTTTTTGATTGTTCTCCGTAAAGCCGGAAAAATCAAACTTACTTTCAATTTGAGGTTTAGCCTGGTTTTTTTGAAAAAAACATATCCGTATGCAATCCTGATTTTGTTAATGGCATTTTATAACCGCTTCGATACGGTTTTAATTGAGCGTTTGTTACCCTACGACGAAGGTTTAAGACAGGTTAGCCTATATGCACATGGTTTCAGGTTACTCGATGCTGTTTCGATGTTTGGTGTTTTGTTTGCCGGCATGCTTTTGCCCATTTTTTCGCGCATGATTAAGCAAAAACAAAGTATTGCCGACATGGTTAGCTTTGCATTCAGCCTTATTATTTTTATTTCGCTGAGCATTTCAATTTCTTCGTTTTTTTATCAAAACGATATCATGCAATGGATGCAATACGACCATGCTGAAGAGTCGGCTCCAATTTTTGCTGCATTAATGTTTTGTTTCATTCCAATATCAACAACATATATTTTTGGAACCCTTTTAACAGCCAACGGCAGTATCAGGCAATTAAACATTATGGCAGCGGTTGGAATGGTTTTGAATATCACATTGAATTTGTTTTTTATACCTAAGTTTCAAGCCTTGGGTGCAGCTTATATAAGTCTTATCACACAATCAATAACCGCAATGGCTCAGGTTCTTATAGCGGTGAATATTTTCAAGTTTAAAGTGCCCTGGTTGTCGGTTATTCGTATTGCTGTTTTTGCCGGTTTGGTTGTTGTTCTGGGGTATTTTGCCAATCATTTAATAAGCCATCGTTTAGCCGGATATGTAATAATGTTGATTTCTGCACTCCTGCTGGCTTTTATGGTTAAACTAATCGATTTGCGAAAACTGTTCAATATTTTAAGAGATCGCGAATAAATATCAAACAATTTTTTGCTCGCTGGTTTGATTCAAACATTAATTTCACTAAATTTCAAAAGATGTTTGAAAATTAATACTTAAGTATGTTCAGAAAAACCGGATTAAACGAAATTGGAGATATTAAAAATAAGGTTGTTGACCTGTTGATGGTTTTTTATTTAATTTTCTCAATTCCTTTAATTATTTTATCGATCTCACGTTCAGTTATTACAGGCTGGGATTTTAACTATTCAATCCAAATAGTATTGTTTGTCGCCTTTTGTTTTGTAGTTATTTTTCGCCGAAATTTTCATTTTCGATTAAAGGCAATAGTTACTGCTGTTATATTGCTGGTATTTTTTGTTACGGGAATACATTTTTTCGGATTGCTTTCAAGTGGTGTTGTTTTTTTATTGTTGGTTAGTGTTTTTTCATCGTTATTTATTGGCTTGGCTTATGGTTACGCTTCGTTGGCAATACTCATCACCGTGTTTTTCACTTATGGCTTGTTGTTCCAAACAGGTGTGCTTAAATACAATTTCGATGTTGAGCAAATGCTGAGCAATAATAAGCTTTGGATTGCCGTAGGATTAACATATTTTATTGCCAGTTACAGCATTGTTTTTATTGTAGGCAGGCTCGAGGGGGCATACATTCGTTTGCTCGATGAATCGAAGAAAAGTGAAGAAGAATATAAATTGTTGTTTGATCAGGCAAACGAAGGGGTGATTATTACCAATATCGAAGGTCAGATACTGTTGGTAAACGACAATTTCAGGTTGATGTCGGGCTATGATAATAACGAGATAATTGGTCGTAAATTGGCTGAAATGACTGTGCCCGAGGACTTGATAAACAAACCATTGAAATTTGATGAACTGGCAAGCGGACAAACAGTAGTTTCCGAAAGGCGTGTTTACGACAAACAAGGAAATATTCGCGATATAACTATTAAAGGCAATAAACTGCCCGACGGACGTTTGCAATTCCTCATTAAGGATGTTTCGAAACAAAAGGAATTTGAAAAAGAAATTGAGGCCGAACGTGAATTTGGAAAAACCCTTGTAGAGGCAATGCCAGGTGTTTTTTATGTTTTTGAAAATTACGACAAGTTGGTTCAATGGAACGATAGTTTGTTGCAAATGAGCGATTATACTGCCGATGAAATTCAAAAAGTTCATCCAAACAGTTTGTTCGATAATGCCGATTATGAAAACGATACCGATAATATTGCTTTGTCTGATAAGAAAGGATCGGCTTATTATCGGGCCGATTTGATTACCAAAAATGGTCAGCGAATACCTTTGTACAATTCGGCAATTAGTTACAAGCGTAACAACAAAATATACTTGCTAGGTGTAGGCTACGATATTTCAAACCTCGTTATTGCCGAAAGAGCTTTAAAAAATAGTGAAGTTAATTTCCGCAATATTTACAATAATACCAGCGATGCTATTTTTATCTACAATCACGATTTTAAAATCCTTTCGGCAAACGAACGTTTTTACGATTTGACAGGTCTCAATCCGAACGATATTGGATCAATCAACTTTTTTGACTTTTTATTTGATCAAAACGCATTGCAAAAAGTAGCTTCCGAGGTCGAAGGCCATGATAAAGGCCGCGTAGTTGTTGCCGAGTACATGATCAGAAACCAAAATGGGCGCAGTTTTCCGATTGAAGTGCGTAGCCGGCCAATTGTTTACGAAGGTCAAAGTGCTGTTGTAACTTCGTTTAACGACATTAGTGCCCGTAAAAATCTCGAAAAACAAGTTTATACCGTTTCGGTTAAAGCCGAAGAAGACGAACGTGGCCGTATTGCAAAAGATTTGCACGATGGTTTGGGACCTTTGCTTTCGACTTGCAAAATTTACTTGCACAACTTAAAAAATGCAAGTTTAAGCGAAAAAGAAAGTAAGTCATTCAATAAACTTTCTGAATTAATTAACGAATCGCTTACGGGCGTAAAAGAAATTTCGAATAACCTAAGTCCCCATATCCTTCGCAATTTTGGGCTCGAACATGCCTTAAAAAGCTTTATCGAAAAGCTTTCGCTTTACACCGAAATTAGCATCACAACCAGTTTTAATACTTCGAAAAGATACAACGAAATTATTGAAATAACTTTGTATCGAGTTGTTACCGAATTGATAAACAACACAATAAAGCATGCAAAAGCTGTCAATATATCTGTTTCGCTATTTGAAGAACCCCATAAGCTGTTCGTTATTTATATCGATGATGGCCAAGGTTTCGATTACGAACAAAAAATTGAAGAAAAGAAAGGTTTGGGCTTGTTCAATATGGTGTCGAGGATTAATTCGGTGGGGGGGAATATCAGCTTTAAAAAGCAGCCGCAGGCCGGCATAGTTGTTAACATTGAAATACCTGTTTAGATATGGTTAATATTATAATTGTCGAAGATCATACTCTTTTTCGCGAAGGGCTAAAGAGTTTATTGGCTGCTAACGATCAGTTTAATGTTATTGCTGAATTTGCAAATGGAAAAGATTTTGTAGATTCACTTTTTGATTACGACCCCGATTTGGTGTTAATTGATATCAATATGCCGCAAATGAATGGGATTGAAGCTACTACCGAAGCCAAAATCAAAAAACCCGATTTGAAAATTATTGCTCTTTCGATGTACAGCGATCAAAAATATTATTACGAAATGATTAAAGCCGGAGCTTCGGGCTTTGTGCTCAAAGAAGCTACAACCGACGAACTCGAAAAGGCAATTGTAGATGTTATGAACAACGAAAGTTTCTTTTCACCTAAATTGCTGCAGCAGGTAATATTGAACATTCCAAATATGGAAGCCAAACAAAAAATTATTCAACAGCTCGATATTACTGAACGCGAAATGGATGTGCTTAAGCTTATTTGTCAAGGTATGACCAATAACGAAATATCCGACAAACTTTTTTTAAGTCCCAAAACGGTAGAAACACATAAAAGCCGTTTATTGAAGAAAACCAAAACAAAAAATAGCACAAGTCTTATTATTTTTGCGCTAAAGAATAAAATAATCGATTTGTAATATTAGTGTAATCAGGGAAAACCCTTACGGCAAAGTGGGGTAAAATACTGCCTAATCAGTATTTTGCCCTATTTTGTTTGTGTGCAAGCGCTGTATATTTGTAAATAGAAAATACAGAATAATGCAAACATTAAACCGAAAAATTAAAGTAGCTATTTGCGACGATAACCTTCCTTTTCTCGAAGGCTTGGGTGCTTTTGTCGAGTCGGACGAAAGGTTCGAAGTAGTTGCAAAATTTTCGTCGGGTGAAGAATTGCTGAAATACAATAAATTACACAGCGTTGAGTTGCTTTTGCTCGATGTTGAAATGCCCGGAATGAATGGTGTTCAAGCAGCTAAATTGTTAAATTTTGAGTATCCACGCATTAAAATTATTGCCATTACAATGTATCAAGATAAAGTATATTTGACACAGCTTATCGAATCGGGTTTTTTGGGATTTGTGAATAAAACCGATGTGAGCGATGAGCTGTTCGATACAATTGAAAAGATTATCAGTGGGGAACTATGTTTTCCCGAATCGATTAATTGATTGTGTTGATTTGAGTGGTTGATTTGAGTAGTTTTTTCATTTTTGGTGTTTAGGAAAAGAGAGGAGAGGGAGGTATTTAATGCCTCCCTCTTTTAGTACTTTAATGTTCCGTTCATTTCGTGCTCTTCGTCATTGTAATCTGTCCATTTTACAATAAAGTTTCGTTCGTTTTGTCCTTCAATTTTAATTTTTTCAAGGTTAAAAGTAACAATAGCATTGTAATAGTAGCTCAGATTGTCGTTTTGACTATTGTGTCTGAAAATAAGTTCGGCATGTTCCGACTCGTTATTGATCAACTCAAGATTAATCAGGTGGGTTTTGTATTCGCCCCAATAGCTAAATTCAATGTTTAACATGTTTTTATTTGTCCACATATCGGTAATGTTTACCGGATCGGCGCCCAGGTTATCGGTGCTTATTTTGCTTTGTTCAACAATTTGTTTGTAAAGCACATTGTCGAGCTTGTTTATTTTTACATAATACACTTTCGACGAGTCGCCCATGTCGCCAAGTTTGGTGTAGTTCACAATTACGCGTTGTTGGTTGAATGTTTCAAAATGTTTAACGGCATTGGCCGCAGGCAGCAGTGTATCGCCATTGTCGGTGTAAATAACAAAGTCGTATCCCATGGTGTTAATGGTGTCAACCAATCCCATGCTGATCCAAATTTTGCCCAGCGAGTAACCTTCATCTTCGTTTTCGCTACACGATAGCATAAATGCCATGAGTAGCAATAGCGGTAAAATAAATACTTTTCGTTTCATAGTTTTCCCTTTTTAAATCAACAGTTATATGATTTTTTGCGATAAGAAAAGGTTGCGTAAAAACAAAAAAAAGCTGCACCGGCAAATGCCAATACAGCTTTTTTACGATATATGAATCTGTTAGTAAAACTTCGAACGTTTGTCAACAATTTCGACATTGTTTTTGATGGCTTGCAAGGCTTGGAAATTTGCTCTGTAGCTCGACGACTCGTACAATGCGGTTTTTTCTTGCTCAATTGTTTCTTCGGTTTGTCCGTTAATTTCGGTTATTTTAATAAAGTAAACACCGTTACGGCCTGCAATCGGGTTCGAAAGTACTCCAACTTCGAGGGCCGAAGCAGCACCATTGATTGATGGTTCGTAACCTATAGCATTAACCGATCCGTAATTGAAATTAAATCCGTTAGCCGATTCAACTTCCAATCCAAGGTTTTGAGCTGTTTCTTCAATGCTGGCAGCTTTCGCTTTTGTGAAATCGGCCAAAAGCATTGCTTTCTTTTTATCTTTAATTACTTCGTTTTCAACTCTGGCTTTTACTGCATCGAAAGGCTGGTTACCTTCTTTTTGGCTTGAGACAAGAGCAGCAACAACAAATTTGTTGTCGATTTCGAAAACAGGTGAATTGTCGGTGCCACTTACTAAATCGCCAACTTTGCTATCGATAAAGGCAGCCCTGACGAGGTTGCGCGATGCACCTAAACCTGTAATCTGGCGATCGTTTTCTTTGATAACGGCAGCACGTTTGCTTAAGCCCATTTCATCGGCTTTTGTGTTAAAGCCTTCGAGGTTAGTGGCTTCGGCGGCAAACTTACTTGCGTCGGAATACAATTTTTGGTAGGTAGCAGTACTTGGAACAATTTCACGGTCGAGAATTGCCAATTGTACGTGTTTCGATTTTTTGCTTTGGGCAGTTACTTTAATTAAGTGGAAGCCAAATTGTGTTTGTACCATAACCACTTCGTTGAGCTCGGCCCTGAAAGCAGCTTTTTCGAAAGGAGCTACCATAACGCCACGTCCAAACCAGCCAAGGTCGCCACCGTTTGCAGCCGATCCGTCTTGTGAATTATCTTTTGCAGCTTGTTCGAAACTTACTGCTTTGTTTTCGATTGCATTTTTAAGGCTGTCGGCAACAGTAAAAGCCATTTGAGCTTCGTTTGCATTTTCGGCACGAATGAGAATGTGACTTGCTTTTACCGAGTCGGGCAACAACATTGTATCGTTCAGTTTAGCTAATTTGTAAACATTTCCTTCGCGGTAGGTGCCATAAACTTCGCCGGTTTCAGCTGAAAATGCCCAAGCAGAAAGCTCTTCACTAAGCATGTCGCTTTTAGTGTAAACATCGTCGAAACGGTTGTCGGCATTCATGTTCACAAACTGAACGTTGTCGGTAGCATTTTCGAATTCGCGTTTAATATCGTTGATCCATTTTTCAACATCTTTTTCGTCTTGTTCCGATGGTACAATATTGAAAACAATGTAGTTAATGGTTTTTTGTGCATCTTGCTTGTACTGATCGATGTTTTTGTTGTAGTAATCTTTCAATTCGCTTTCGGTAAAAGTAACAGTGCTGTCGGCTATGCTATTAAATTTCTTCTGTATGAACTGAAGGTTAGCTACTTTTTCCTTAACTGCAAGGCTTTGTTTCGCTTGTAGCGAGTTTGCATAGAGGGCTTTACCCACAAGGTCGGTGTACTTTGTGTTCAGTTTTGCCTTCATTACTTCGCGCTCAATATTCAACCAGCTTTCCATTTGCGGAGCGTCGGGGTTGTCTTGCAAGTACTTCAAAAATTGAATTACCTGAGCTTTGTCAACTTCGCCGGTTTGTTGGTTGCCAAAAACCTGAACAATAATTGGATGAAGTTTATTACCTTGAACCATTTCGAACATTTCGTCGGATGTTACTTCAATGCCTAAGTTTTGATAAACTTCGCCCATAAGGGTTTCGTTAACTAATGTTTCCCAAGTTTGATTTAAAATTTGCTGATAAGCATTTTCGTCAAGGGTGTTGGTTTGATTGTTTTGTTTGTATATGTTGGCAATTTGATCAAATCGTTGCTGAAATTCGGGATACTCGATTGATTCTCCGTCAATTTCTGCAATTTCCATTTGTTTTCCCATGAAAACTGAACTTCCCGATTGTAGTAAATCGCCTAAAATAAAAGCTGCCAAAGCGACAAATATCACTATGGCTATCAACAAACCTGCACGGTCTCTTAGTTTCTGTAAAGTTGCCATTTGTACTTATTTATTTTACTTATAAATGGTTTAAAATTTCGAGCTACGAAGATAATAATTTTAGGTTTGTATCCTAATGTAAAATATTCTTGAATTGTATTCTCTTAAAATATTTTCATTAAAACCAGTTCAATCCTTATGTCTGAGGCTTTTAATACCCTGAATTCGAAGTTTTCGATGTTAATTAAGGCGTTTATTTTCGGAATACTTTCGCATTTGTCGATAATTAAGCCGGCTAAAGTATCGTATTCGTCGTTTTCGGGGAGGTTAAAATGATACTTTTCGTTCAGCCAGTTTATTTCGTGGCGGGCCGAAAGTATCCATTCGTTATCTTTAATTTGTTTTGTTACCAGTTCGTCAACATCGTGTTCGTCTTCAATATCGCCAAAAATTTCTTCTAAAATATCTTCGGTGGTTATTAAGCCCGATGTGCCGCCAAACTCGTCAACAACTATCGCAATTGATTTTCGTTTTTGGGTGAAAATGCCCAGCAGTTTACTAACCGACATGGTTTCGGGTACAATTGAGATTGCGTTGATCAATTTTTTTATATCGCTGGCATTGTCGAACATTTGTAAAGTGTGAACGTAGCCAATAATGTTGTCGATCGATTCGCGATAAACCAATATTTTTGAGTAACCTGTTTTAATGAACAGTTGTCGTATTTGTTCAAGTGGGGTTTCTTCGTCAACAGCTTGTATTTCGGTTCGCGGAACCATACAGTCGCGTACTTTTATGTTTGAAAAATCGAGCGCATTTTTAAAAAGGGTAATTTCGGTTTCTTCATCTTCGGTATTGTTTTGCATTTGCGGGTTATCGGGTTGATTGATGTAGTGGTCTAAATCAACTTTGGTGAATACCTTGTTTTCGTTATCGCTATTTATTTTGGTTTTGAAGAACAAACTAATCATTTTTTTTGAAACGAACATCGAAAAATGCGATACAGGGTACAATATTATATAGAAGAACAGAACCGGTAACGAGAACGCTTTTAAAAATCCGTTTGCATTGAACCTGAAAAGCGTTTTGGGCAGAAATTCGGCGGTAAATAGAATTACGATGGTTGATAATAATGTGTTTATAAGAAGAATTAATATATCGGAATCGATAAATGATTCTAATTGCGGTTCAAGTAAACGCGCAACTGCCATACCGTAAATTACCAAAGCAATGTTGTTGCCAACCAACATTGTGGCTATGTATTGTCCCGGGTTCGAAGTGAATATGTTTAGAATTCCGGCAGTTAGGTTGCCTTGCTTTTTATCCATTTCGAGGCTCAATTTGTTGGCCGAAACAAATGCTATTTCCATTCCCGAGAAAAAAGCCGAGAATATAATTGTAATAAGAATGATAACAGGAGCGCTCATGATTATTCCTCTTCTTCAACTTCAACCAAAATGGTACCCTTGATTTCTTTGATTTTCCATCGTTGCATTTGTAAATCCGACTCAAATCCGATACCTGTTATAATATCCTCATTTTGAATGAATTTTACAAATTGATCGGAATAGATTTGATTTTTTTCTTCGTCCCAGAAAAGAATATCGGTTAAAAGACTGTCGTTGGTTTCGGTTACGGCAACAACGTTCTGCCTAGCTTCCCAAATCGATTTTTTCTCGTAATACTTTCCGTAATCGGCTTTAATGTATGATGTTATGTCGTTGTTTTTATTGAATTGCGTAATAACAAAGCCTTCGGGGAATTCTTTGTAGGGATCGTCAACATCGTCGAAAATTTTAACCAGAGGAGCATTTAACATGAAATTGATTTTTGCCGAATCGGAAAACAGCAGTTCTACATCGTTGGCTACTAAACTTGGTGAGCCCGGCGGGTGCGAAAACGATCTTATTTTGTCGATGTTGTTGTTTTGGCATGACAAAAAAAGCACTGCAACTAACCAGGTAGTTGCAATGCTTAAACTTTTGATATGTTTTATTTTTTTCTTATTTAACACGAACCTTGGTTGTTTCGTTAATCCAGCCACCAACAGTGTGTGAGTCGCCTGCGTTCAAACTTCTGAAGAATGCTTCGTCTTTGCTGGGGTAGTAGCTTTCGTAAAAACGTACTTTACTGTTTGCATCGTTTTTGCAATTCTCGAAACCGGCTGCTTTTTTGAAGTAATCAACAGCTACCCAAAATACTGTGCTACGTTCAAAATCGTCGGAGCTGTAATCTTTACTGGCTTGACCATATATTTCGCCAATTAACATGTAGGCTTCGCAGTAATCCGATTTAATTTTTACTGCTTGTTTGGCAAGGTCGCGAGCACGTTGCAACATATTTTTTTGAAGAGCTAATGCTGCGGCTTCGTAATAATAAGTTGCTTTTAAATCGTTGTCGGTTTCTTCGGTATAAGCTTTTTCGTAATATTCAAAAGCCTTATCGTGTTCTTCTTTTTTCAAAAACATGCGAGCCATGTTGTAAGCCGATTCGGCCGATGGCTCAAGTTTATAAAGTTTTTCCGACATTGAAACAACCAAGTCGTTTTCGCAGTTGCTTTTGCGGAACATGCGCAACATTTTTTTGATTTGGTCAACATCGTTTGGATTTTCGTTGAACTTGGCGCTGTACATTTTTTCCATCGATTCGCAGTCGAGAGCACCACTGCCTTCCATAATTTGTTCAATTAAAGGAAGTGCTTGTTCGGCTTTTTCTTTTGTCTCCGCGTCTTTTGTTTGCTCATCGAGCAGGCTCATTACCTTCTCGTAGTTTTCGAGAACTGTAGTTTGGTTGTACTCGTGAACCGAATACAAACGACGGGTCGATTGCATGTAAAGCACTAACACTGCAGGCTCGGTTTTGCTTTTCGATTCGTTGATTGATTTTTCGGCAAATCCGTTACCTTTTTTGATGGCTTCGATTAATTCATCTTCGTTTAAATCGAGTGTTAAAACAACTTCGAGGTATTTGGCAGCTTTGCGTCCCATTAATTCGCCAACACTGTCGAAATGTTTCATCCTCTTATCGTAAATCATCATCATGGTATCGAGGTAGGCTTTTTTGGTTTCGGTAATCATGGCTTCATTCATTTTGCTTTCCATAATTTTCAAACCATCGATATAGATTTGAGTAGTCGATTTTGGATAAATCTTATAAACAATTCTCCAATGAGGGAGCGCTGAATTGATATCGTTTTGTTTAAGAAACTCGCGGTACAACGAATAGTTGCTGAGGAATTCCGAGTCGCGATCTTTTTGAAGTTCCTCGAGTGTTTTTAGAATTGCACCCGGTTCGTCCATTCCATCGGGAATTTCAGCTCCATCCCAGCTAAAATTAAATTGATCGGAAGTGATGTCTTCCATGTTTACTTTTTTTGATTCTTCGAGAAAAGTAAACTTAATAAACTTAGTTTTTTCAGATACTTCAATTTTGTAAACGCCGTCGAAACCGGTAAAGAAACTATCGCTCGTACGGTGTGCTTCAACGAGTATCCCTGCTGCCGGAGTACCATTGTTGTAAACAACCCCTGTAATGGTTCTTTGTGCAAAGCTTACCATCGATATGGTGGCTAAAAGTACAACAATAACTGATGTTTTGATCGCTTTCATAATTCTCTTATTTCTTATTTATTTTGCATGTGTAAAAACAAATTACATGCCAACATTTTATAGTTATTTTTTATTGTTATGTATTTTATTGAATTCTAATATGATATTTAATCCTAACAGGATTATTTCAAGGGCTACAAATTTGTAATTTTTTAATAATTTTTCAAAATACTTTGTGTCTCCTCCTGTTAAAATTATCATTAATTTGTTGGTGTTCAGTTTGAAATGCTCAATTATTTGTTTGGCTTCGCCTTCAATTCCGTATTGAATTCCGCCAATAATCGAGCTTTCGGTATTGATGCCTTCATATTTTTGTGGCTCCGATGCTTGCAACAGCGGTAATTTTTGTGTGAATTGGTGCAAGGCTTTAAAACGCATATTCAGTCCCGGAGTAATAAAGCCACCCTTATACTGGTTTTTGTTGTTAACAAAATCGTAGGTAATTGCTGTTCCTGCGTCAATAATTAACAGGTCTGAGTTGGGGTAGAGGTAATTGGCACCAACTGCAGCGGCAAGCCTGTCTTTGCCCAAGGTTTGCGGTGTTTGGTATAGGTTTTCGATGGGTATGGGTGTATTGTGATCGAGTACCAGGGTGTGTGCCACATGCTTTGAAATAATTTGCTGAATTTCGCTTGTGTTGTTTCGAACCGACGAAATTATGGCATTATTGATTTCAGAAAAATTGGCAACAAATTGCTCAATGTATTCGTTGGTAAGCGACTCGGTTAAGCTGCTTTTTAGCATTCGGTTGTTTTCGAATACTGCAACTTTTGTACGCGTGTTGCCAATGTCGATTACCAGGTTTGGCATTGGCTTATGCTTTTATTTTTTGACTGATGTCGAGTGCTGTCACCGAGTGGGTTAAGGCTCCAATTGAAATGAAATCGACACCGGTAGCTGCTACTTCGCAAACCCTGCTCAGGCTCATATTGCCCGATGCTTCTACTTTTGCTTTTCCGTTTATGATTCCTACAGCTTTTGCCATGGTTTCGTTATCCATGTTGTCAAGCATGATAATATCGGCACCCGCTTCTAAGGCTTCGTTTACCTCGTCGATGGTAGTTGTTTCAACCTCAATTTTCATGTTGGCAGGAATGTTTGGCCGTATTGCTTCAACGGCTTTGCTAATGCTGCCTGCTACGCTAATGTGGTTGTCTTTAATCATAACCATATCGTAAAGTCCAATGCGGTGGTTGGTTCCTCCTCCGGCTTTAACCGCATATTTGTCGAGCAAGCGCAATCCGGGCACGGTTTTGCGTGTGTCGAGTATTTTAGTGTCGAAACCTTTAACTGCTTCAACATATTTTGCGGTTTCGGTAGCTATGCCCGACATGCGTTGCAAAAAGTTTAGGGCCAGCCTTTCGCCTGTTAGTATTGCACGGTAGGTGCCGGTAAAAGTGCATATTAAATCGCCATTTTTTATTTTTTGTCCATCGTTAACTTCATACTTGAAGCTCATTTTTGGATCGAGTTTTTTGAAAACGGCTTCGGCAACTTGCAAGCCGGCTATAATACCATCGGCTTTTGCAACCATGTAGGCTGTACATTTGCTTTCGGCCGGAATTAATAAATTGCTTGTAATATCGCCGGTATTGATGTCTTCTTTTAAGCCGGCTTCAATAATGCTGTCGATTTGTTGTAATATGCTATTATCCATTGTTTTGATATTTGAGGCTGCAAATTTAACAATATTCAATAACTTGGGCTGTTAAATAATCGAAAAATGATTGATCAATTGAAATGTATTGTTTTTAATGCTTTGGCTGTATATTTTTGAGCTTATTTGTTTGTCGTTTTTACTGTATTTAAAACCTGTTTTTTTATGGGAATAAAGTATTGTTTACTTTCAAAATCAGAAATTGATGTTGTGGCTGATTTGTTGAACCAAATACCTGAATTCGATGGTGAATTCTCAGTCGAAATGATTTTAAATCGCCTTGCCAATGTCGAATCGATTATTATTGTGGCTGAATATGCCGGTAAAATTATCGGCTGTAAAGTTGCATATAATCGTTATTTCGACGGGTCGGTTTATTCGTGGCTTGGAGCTGTGTTGCCTCCTTTTCGTAACCAAGGAGTGGCTTTGGGCTTGTTAAATAAACTTGAAGAACAAGCACGAATGAAATTTTTCAGGTCAATTAGGTTTAAAACCCGAAACAAACATGTTAACATGCTTCGTTTTGCATTGAAAAATGGTTTTTCGATAATTGGTTTCGAAGCGAAAGAACCTGAATTTGAGTCGAGAATTGAATTATTAAAAGTGATTGAGGATGGAAAAGAATGAGCATTGGATTACATGCAACAAGTGTGGTCATCGATATTTGGAACAAGATCTTGAACGGGTTTGTTCCAATTGCTTTGCATGTGTGTCGTGCCGTATTTATAAATGTTGGAATTGTAACTCCGAAATTGTAGTTGTACCAATGAAGAGAGACAGGAGCCATGTGAAACCTAAACCTGAGAACTGATTTAGCTTTTTGGTATTGAGAAATAAAATGTTGAGCCTTTCCCGGGCGTGCTTTCTGCCCATATTTTTCCCTTGTGGTACTTTATGAATTCGTAGCAAATGTTTAAGCCCAGCCCGGTACCTTTCTCGTTGGCTGTTCCGTTAGTTTTAAATTTTGAATCGATCCTGAATAGTTTTTTTAGTTGTTTTGGATCAATTCCAACTCCGTTATCTTCAATTTTTCCATAAAAGTTTTCGTCGTCGGTGTAGGCGTCAATTTTTATTTTACCTCCTATGTTGGTAAATTTTATGCTGTTATTGAGTAAATTCCGAAAAATTGTTTCGAGCATTTTTGTGTCGGCTTTTATTTGAACCTCATCGGTGTAAACTTTAATTAACTCAATTGATTTCTTTCTGGCAGCAGTTGATAATAGTGTAATGCTGTTGTCAATTAATTGGTTTACAATTACATTTTCGCAATTGAAACTAAAATCGCCGGTTTGTGCCTTGTTCCATTCCAATAAATTGTCGAGCAGTTGGTTAATGTTTGTTGTTGATTGGTGTATGTCGGTAGCCATATTTTTTCTTTCTTCGGCACTAAGTGTATCGTAATAATCCGATAGCAGTTTGCTGAACCCTATTACGTGATGAAAAGGATTTTGCAGATCGTGTGCCAAAACCGAGAAGAACCTGTCTTTTAGTTGGTTCGATAACATTAGCTCGTGCCTCGATTGTTGTAGCTTTTTGTTGGCTTTTTCGGTTTCGGCATTTGCTTTAATCAGTTTGTCGTTTTGTTTTTCAATTTGAATGTTTTTTTCAGCTAATAACATATTCGCTTTATTCTTTTGCCTGTAATAAATGAAAATAGTGGCTGCAATTGCTATTAAAAAAACAATAAAAATGAGTGCAATTTGAAACTGTCTTATTTTGAGAGACATGTTATAAGTTTGCTTCAAATTTTCCGATTTAAGATTGTTTAATTCGTTTTCGATTATACTTAATTCGTATTTCGATTTCAAATTGGCAATTTCTTTTTCTTTTTCAATGGAATAAATGCTGTCGTTTAAAGTGAGGTATTGTTTAATCAATTGGTAAGCATTTTTGTAATTCTGATTGTTGTATTCAAATTCCGAAAAATCGAATAAAACATCGATAAGTATATCGTTGAAATTGTATTCAGAGGCTGTTTTTACTGCATTCTCGAAATGCTGTTGCGCTTTTTGCATTTTGTTCTCAAGAGCATAAATAGCAGTTAAACCATATTCGGTTTTTGCAATTCCAAAAGGATAGCTTTGGGCTTTAAAACCATTGTGTGCCAGGGTGTAATAGTAAAGTGCTGAATCGTTGCTGTTCCTGTATTCGTATAGGCTTGCAATATTGTTCAGTACAAATGAATAGGTGAATTGATCGTTGAGTTGATTGAAAATTTTGCCGGCTTTTTCGTAATAAGAAATGGCTTTGTCGGTTTCATCCATTTTTCGATGCGATATGCCAAGCGCGTTGTATAAATTTCCTAAGCGGGTCGAATCGTTTATTTGTAAAGCAATTCCAATTGCTTCGTTACTTATTTTGATGCCCTTTTCAAAATCGTTGGTTTGATTATAAACGTTTATAATATTGGTTAATATCATAAGCTTTTGGTGCAGAATGTCGTAGTTGGGATGTTTAACTTGATTGGCAATTTCAATTCCTTGGGTCAGGAACTTGAGCGATTCACTGTTGTTTTCTTCAAGATTATGAATTAGACCTATGCTGTTTAAACTTCGAAGCCAATAAACTGTGTCGTGAAGTTGTTCAAAAGCTTTAGTAGTTTCAGTATATAATTCAATGGCTGTTCTAAAGTTATTTTCATAGTAGTGGCAATCGGCCAATAAGTAGTTGAGAATAGCTTCGTTGTGGGCATTCATCTCTTCTTTTGCCAGTTCAATTCCTTTTGGGATTTCGTTGCGTGCAAGTTCGGTTTGCCCTTCGGCTACAAGTTCTATTGCTTTTCTTGTATATTGGTCGCTGGTGGTAAGTTGCCCGTTAATGCTTTGGGCAAAAAGACTATGGGAATTGATTAATAAGAGTGAAAATAAAACAAGCAGATATTTGGTTTGGAATATGCACATAGGCCGTTGTTTTAATTATTCTGCGTAACTCAAACAAAAAGATGCGTAAGCATTAGTGCAATTTGTTCAAGCAATTCTTTGTCGGCGCTGGTAAAAGGCGCTTGCGCGTGCGAATCGATATCTATTTCGGCTACAAACTCGTTGTTAAGAATAATGGGAACAACAATTTCGGACAAAACATCGAGACTGCAAGCAATGTAGTTGTCAATGGCCGAAACATCCTGCACAATCATGGTTTGTTTGTTTTGCGCAACTTGACCGCAAACGCCCTTGCCAATGGGTATGTGGGTGTGTTCGGTTGCTTTGCCAACATAGGAGCCAAGTATCAATGTTTGGCTTTGCTTGTCGAAAATATAAAAACCAACCCAATTGTAATGAGCTACTTCGGTTTTTAAGAGCTTGGCAACACTTTGTAAAATATCGTTGCGGTTTTGGTTTGAATTTATTATTTCAGATATTTCTTTTAATATTTTTTCGATATTCATATATGTATGCTATTTAATAACAACTTGGTTTTCGTTGGTGATTTTTTCGCAAAACATGCATTTAAGCTCAATGGGTTTCTTCGATACGACCATAAAATGTGTTTCAATTTTCTCGTGATTGGTGATGCATTTTGGGTTGAAACAGTTGGCAATACCTATAATTTCGTCGGGTATTTCAACAACTCTTTTTTCTACTACCTCGTAGTTTTTTATTGTATTTAGCTTTGCATGAGGGGCAATTAGTGCAATTTTATCAATCTCTTTCTCTTTAAAAAAACGGTTCGATACTTTTATGATGGCTTTCTTGCCAAGCTGTTTGCTGTCGAGGTTGGTTCCGAAGGTGATCATTTCCATGCATTTATGGAGTTGCAGTATGTTGATAACTTCGAAAAGCCTGTTGGCCGGTATGTGGTCAATTACTGTGCCGTCTTTTATGGCGCTAACTTGTAATGCTTTGTCCATGATTGTTTTGATTTATTTTAAACCTAAAATATGGGTAATAATTGCCTCACGGGTAAAAACACCGTTTAGGGCTTGCTTAAAGTAGTAAGCTTGTGGGTTACTGTCAACATCGGTATGTATTTCGTTAATGCGTGGCAGCGGATGTAAGATGCGCATACTCGGTTTGGTATTGGCCAGCATTTTGTTTTTGAGTATGTACACATTTTTAACTTTCTCGTATTCAATCGGGTCGGTAAAGCGTTCTTTTTGAACACGTGTCATGTAAATAATATCGGCTTCACTTATAATGTCGGTAAATTCGGTATGTTCGAAATAACGGATTCCCTTTTGGTCGAGGAATTTTTTGTACTCTACAGGCATGCTCAGCTCGGGTGGGGCAATAAAGTTAAAAATCGGATTCTCGAAAACTGATAATGCTTGCAGAAGAGAATGAACGGTGCGTCCATATTTTAAATCGCCAACCAAAAAGATATTAATGTTGTCGAGCCTTCCTTGGGTTTTAATAATTGAATACATGTCGAGCAAGGTTTGGGTAGGGTGCTGGTTGGCTCCATCGCCAGCATTGATAACTGGCACCGAAGATACCTGGCTTGCATAACGCGCACTACCTTCGAGCGGATGCCTCATCACAATTAGGTCGGCGTAATTGCTAACCATTTTTATGGTATCGTGCAGTGTCTCGCCTTTGGTAACACTCGACGATGACGAGTCGCTAAAACCAATAATTCGGCCGCCTAGCCTAAGTATGGCTGTTTCGAAACTTAAGCGGGTGCGTGTTGATGGTTCGAAGAATAACGACGCAACTACTTTGCCGTTTAAAAGATTTTGGTTGGGATTTTGCTCGAATTCGGCAGCTAATTTCATGATTTTTAGGTAGTCATGCTTGCTGAAATCGGTTATTGAAATTAAACTACTTTTATGCATTTTATTGTTTTTTTATAGGTTGTTAAATTATAAAAATCATTATTGATTTTGATAGTTTTTTTTGTTTTTAATAACATATTTTTAAAGGCGCTCAACCTGAAGCCCATCGAGTTTGCCTAAGGCTGCAAGTGCTTGTTCGCAATCGTTTTGCCTTATTGCTATTGTATAGCAACAGTTGGTGCTGAATGAGCTGTTTGCCAATTCAATGCCAAAATCTTTCATTGTTTTGTTCACCATATTTTGTAAATGATAATCGAAGGTAAGCCTGAATTGGTCTTCGATGATTTTTTCTTCGATTTGTGCATTGATAATTGCATCGTTTGCGGCATTTTTATAGGCATTGATCAACCCGCTAACGCCAAGCAATGTTCCGCCAAAATAGCGAACAACAACAATTAAAACATTGGTAATGTTGTGGCTGAGCAATTGACCTAATATTGGCCGGCCTGCAGTGCCCGAAGGTTCTCCGTCGTCGTTGGCACGATAGCTTTCGCCTACATAGCCCAGCCTGTAGGCAAAGCAATGATGTCGGGCATTGTGGTGTTGTTTTTTTAATTCCTGCACAATTGGTTTTACTTCATCTTCGGAACGGATAGGGTAGGCAAATGATAAAAATTTGCTCCCTTTGTCTTTGAAAAGGCCTTCCGAAGGCAATTTTATGGTATTGTATGTGTCGGTTTGCATGTTAAAAGCTTAAAAGTGCTATGCTGATTAACGAAAGTATTATCCCAACTATATTTATTGTACTAAGTTTTTCTTTGAATATTAAAAATCCTAAAGTTAACGAAATTGCTACAATTGCCAGATTGTTAATTCCAAAAACAATGGAACTGTCGAGCTTGCTGTGGTGCAAAGCGTTCATGAAAAAATACAATGATCCAAAGTTGGCTGCACCCAAAATAATGCCTGCAACAATTGTTCGTGTGTGAAAACTAACCCGATTGTCAGGTGTTAGAAAGGGTAAAAACAACGATGCCAAAAACGATGTGGCAAATAATACAGTTGAAAAAAATGTTACTTCGTTTGATGGAACAAAAATGTGCTGAGCTGTTTTCACCAAAGTATCGACGCTGCCTGAACCTATAAATAAAATTAAAGGTAATAAGGCCAGGCTTATTTTTTTAGTTTTATTAATTGGTTGATAAATAGCTAATAAAACAGCAAATAGCGCAATGGATATTTTTAATGCTTTGCTAATGCTCAACGATTCGTTAAATATAAAAACAGAAACAGAAATGGGAATGATCATTGACATTCGGGTTGCAATTGTGCTGATTGCGATGCCTGCTTTTTGCGTCGAAATTCCAATGAGGTAAAACATTACTACAAAAAAAACGCCAATGATTAAGGCCATCCAGCCCCAGTTTGAGTTTTTAAGGGCAGTAATTGTATTATTGAAACCGAAAACAAGCACACCAAATAAAGAAGCAAATAAATAGTTGATAATGATAATTGCTGTTAGATTAATACCCAGCTGTTTACGTATTTTAAACAACACATAAATTAACGAAGAAGAAAGGATGCTTAACCACAGAAAAATCATGTTGCAAAAAACTAAAAAAAAGCAGATCATTATTGATCTGCTTAGGTGTTTATTGTACTTTTAGTCGTTTTTCAATTTCTTCAATGTCGTTTCTGAACTGCTTATCGGTATCAATTAAGTTGTTTACCGTTTTGCATGCATGCAGTACAGTAGCATGATCTTTGTGCCCAATTTGAGCACCAATTGATGCCAGCGACGATTTGGTGAGTGTTTTTGAGAAAAACATTGCTATTTGGCGGGCTTGAACAATTTCGCGTTTCCTTGTTTTCGATTGTAACGAATCGGATGGCATGTTAAAATAATCGCAAACTGTCTTTTGGATATAATCGATCGTAATTTCGTGTTTGCTTTGTTTGATTATTTTATTGATCAGTTCAATGGCCAAATCGATAGTGATTTCGCGTTTGTTTAATGTTGATTGTGCCAGTAGCGATATTAATGCTCCCTCGAGTTCGCGTACGTTGGTTTCAATATTCTTTGCAATATATTCCAATACATCGTCGGGCATAGTAAGGCCGTCTTTGTATGTTTTTTTCCTTAAAATCGATAACCTTGTTTGGAAATCGGGTGCTTGCAAGTCGGTTGTAAGTCCCCATTTAAAGCGCGACAATAAACGTTGTTCAATGCCTTTTATCTCAATTGGCGATTTGTCGGATGTTAAAATAAGCTGTTTCCCAAGTTGGTGCAAGTGATTAAAAATGTGGAAGAATGTTTCTTGTGTTTTTTCTTTGCCTGCGAATTCTTGTACATCGTCAATAATTAATACATCAATCATTTGATAGAAATGTAAAAAATCATTGCGGGTATTGTTACGTGTTGCTTCGGAATATTGTGTGATAAATTTATTGGCATTAACATAGAGCACAACTTTATCCTGAAAACGTTCCTTTACTTCAATTCCAATTGCCTGGGCAAGGTGGGTTTTACCTAAACCGCTGTCGCCGTAAATCATTAAAGGATTAAATGCTGTGCCACCCGGGTTTTGGGCTACTGCATAACCAGCCGAACGCGCTAATCGGTTGCATTCTCCTTCAACATAGTTTTCAAAGGTGTTGTCTTTTTTTAGTTGCGGGTCAATGTGTAATTTTTGAATGCCCGGAATTACAAAAGGGTTTTTAATTGTATTGGAATCTGTTTTTAAAGGAACCGAAACCGGCCTGTTGTTTAATTTTACATTGTTGTTGGTCGGGTAATTTACCGTGTATGAACCACTGCTTTGTTGATGGTCGCTCATCACTACATTGTATTCCAATTTGGCATTGTTGCCAATGGTTTTTTTGAGTGTTTTGCGAAGAATATCAATATACTGCTCTTCTAAGTATTCATAGAAGAACGGACTCGGAACTTGAATGGTTAGTATGTCGCCTTCAAGTTTCATTGGTTTGATTGGTTCGAACCAAGTACGGAAACTTATTGGTTGTACATTGTCTTTTATAATCGACAAACAATCACTCCATATTTGGTGATGATTCTTACTCATTTTGGGTTATGCAATACTTTAGTTTAGCAATTAGAAATTATGTGTTGGTTGTAATTCTCGCACAAAAGTGTGAAAAAAAAACATGAAAAAAAAATTTAAATCCACTTGTTTTTTTGAAAATATTTGCAACGTTGTGTGTGTCAGTATTTATAAAATTTAATTTTAAAGTAAATTCATAATAGCCTGATATACAATTATATGTGTTTAATTTTTTGATTAATGTCTTGATTCTTAATTCATTTTTTTAAAGTCTTCGACAAGTTGATTCTTTTGGTGTTAGAATTATATTAACTGTAAAGAGCTATGTATTATTTATAATTAACATTTTAATTTAATAATATATAATTAGAAACAAATTTGCTTTGCAATTTTAATGCAAGTAAACAAGCATTATACCCTATGATAGTTGCTTTTAGTGTTAGCTTAACGCAAACTAACTGTAAACACAATTATTTTTTTTAACAAATATTTAAAAGATCAATAAAATTGCTGTATAGTTTTTGTAAAGAAAAAAAGTGGTTTTTTTGATACTGCTTTATATTTTAATCTTCTATGCTTATGTGTTGTGCAATACATTTTTTGCTATTGGGTTGTTGTTTTGTGCTTTACAAAAATTGAGCTTGTTTTTATTTATTTCTATTGTTTTTTTCCGTTGTTGAATACTACTAAAAATGATTCTTTAAAAATTGTTTTTTGCATATTTTTTAAAACATCAATTGAGCTTTGTTTGTTTTGTTCAACACCGGTATAATACTTATATAAACCGTTTTCGAACAGCACATAGATATTGCTGTTTACCGAATCAAATACTTTATTGTTACGTTCGAACAGTTTCCGACTGGCTAATATTTGGCAGGCGTACCATGTGCCATTTTTAACTTTTTCGGATATTGGTTGTATTGTATCGGAGCAATTGCCACTGTTTGTAGTTTGCGATATAGTAGGTGAGGGAATACTTGGGCGTGGGCTTGTTGATGAGTTGTTGTTGTTGTTGTTGTTGTTTCCGGCAATTACCGAACGTGAGTCGATTCTGTTTTTATAATTGATAAATGCCGATGCAATGGC
>JAFGAF010000041.1 GCA_016933815.1 Prolixibacteraceae bacterium | reverse complement strand
GCAGGGCCGCGAAGGTTCTTGGCAATAATTTTACCTTCTTTGTCGAGCAAAATAGTAGTAGGAATACCGGTAACGCCGTATTGGTTGGCTACCTGGCCTTCCTGATCCCAGCCGTTTATCCATTCCATTTGTTTTGCTTCAATGGTATTCATCCATGCTTCACCGCTACGGTCGAGCGATACACCATAAATTTCGAACCCTTTATCTTTGTAAGCATTGTATTGTTCAATAACATTTGGCAGTTCAATCATACATGGCTGGCACCACGATGCCCAAAAGTCGATCAGTACGTATTTTCCTTGTAACGACGATAAGGCTACAGGAGTTTCACCCAAATGGTCGAGGGTGAAATCGGGAGCTTGAGCACCTACGCCCGAAGCCCTGAGCTGGTCGGCACGTTCTTGTAAAACAACAACAAAGTCGGAAGTTTTGATTGGTTCAAACATGGCTAATACCGAGTCAAGCTCTTCTACTTCGGCTTCTTGGTAAAAGTTCATCATGTAAACGTATGCTGCAACAGGCGACTGGCTGTATTCTTTGATGAAATTTTTTGCATAGAATTGTGTATTGTCCATCATTGTTTCGAATTCGAACCTAATGGCATCCATTTCTTCTTCGTTGCCCGAAGCTTGTGCGGCCATAAAACGTTGTTCAAGTTCTTGTTGCGATTTCGAGAAAGTGAAAATTTCGTTCATGTAATCGCGGAAAATATCGTTCGATTCTGAACCGGTAACTACGTTGGCTTCAAAACTATCGGGATAAACAGTCATATCGAGTTTGCCGGGCTCAACAAATAATTGAGCGGCAAACTGATTTTGCCCTTCGATGGATAACAGCATCAATTCGGCAGTTTCAATTTCGCCGGTAAAGGTAAACTTGCCGGCAACAATATCGGCTGTGTCGGCCGGTACCGGATTGCCTTTTGTTATTTCATACCGAATAATTTTACCATCGGTTTCGGGTACAATTGTACCATTCAGTGTGTACTGATTTTTGTTTCCGCACGACAATAATATGATTGCTGCAAAAACGATAATTGTGATTTTTTTCATTTGAAACATTTTATTATATAATCTAATTTGATTCATTAAAGTACTGATCGAGTAACGATTTAGCTGCTGCAAATGAACTCAATTTATCGTTTAAAACATCGTTCTCGAACATTTTTATTTGATTTTTTATGGTTGGATGATGGTAAAACGAGTTTCGAAGGGCTTCGTTTATGGTTTCGTACATCCAATATTTTGCTTGTTGTTTTCGTCGTAATTCGAAGTATTTGTTTTGTTTTACAAAGTTGATATAGTTGCTAATCATTTCCCAGGTTTCATCAATGCCTGTTTTCATAATCGATGAGCAGGTGAGCACTTTCGGATCCCAGCCCGAGGGCGATGGGGGGAAAAGATGCAGTGCGTTGCGGAACTGAGCCTGAGCCAATTCTGCTTTTTCAATATTGTTTCCGTCGGCTTTGTTAATCACAATACCATCGGCCATTTCCATTATGCCTCGTTTAATGCCCTGGAGTTCGTCGCCGGCGCCGGCAATTTGTATTAACAAAAAGAAATCGACCATTGAATGCACGGCGGTTTCGCTTTGCCCAACGCCAACAGTTTCGATAAAAATGGTGTCGAAACCTGCTGCTTCGCAAAGTATTACTGTTTCGCGTGTTTTACGGGCTACACCACCCAGCGATCCTGCCGAGGGCGAAGGCCTTATGTAGGCGTTGTTGTCGGCAGCCAGTTCTTCCATACGGGTTTTGTCGCCTAGAATGCTGCCTTTTGAACGTTCGCTGCTGGGGTCGATGGCCAAAACGGCTAATTTGCCATTGTTGTTGGTTATGTGTTTGCCAAGTGCTTCAATAAATGTGCTTTTTCCGGCACCAGGCACACCGGTAATGCCAATGCGTGTTGAGTTACCCGAGTGCGGAAGGCATTTGAATATTATTTGTTGAGCCAGTTCGTTGTGTTCGGGCTTTACACTTTCGATTAAAGTTACAGCGCGGCTTAAAATCATTCGGTTGCCCGAAAGTATGCCATCAACATAATCGTTTAGGGTTAAGGTTTTTCTTTTTTTGCTGAGTGTGTTGTGGTGTTGCGGGTTAACCATGGGGGGCTGTTCAATACCTTTGTTCACTTTTAAACCTTTGTATTCGGGTTGGTTTTCGATATGTTGATTATTTTGTGACATGATTCAATTTTATGCGAAGATACATTTTTGTGTGGCAAGTTTTGTGATGCAGATTACAAAGTGGCTACAAAAAAAGGTCGGCTTAACCGACCCTTTATGATGTGTGTTGGATTTTTTCGCTAGTTTACTGTGCCCATTACCCTTAGAACTGTTGTTGAGTTTTTGGGGTCGTTGGTGATTACGGTTATCGATTTATTTTGACGGTTACGTTTATTACGTGAGTTAAACTCAACGGTTAAATCAATAGTTTGACCAGGTTTTACAACGTTTTCGTGCTTAACAGCAGTACATCCGCAGCTGGCTTTTACATTGCGAATTATCAAGTCGCTTTTACCTTCGTTGGTTAGTTTGAACACATTGGTAACCTTTTCTCCTTCTTTTAAAGTTCCAAAATCAAAAACTTTCGAATCAAACGATGCCTTTGGTGCTTTTTCAAGCTCTTCGGCCGAGAGTTTCGAGAAATCTTCGTTAATGAAAGTTGAAATGCCAATTGAGTAATTGTTGTGGCTTTCGTCGTTAATTTTCAGGTATGCCCTGTCGGTAATTTGTCCGTAGGCTTCTTTTTTTGTGGCATCGTAATTTACCAAAATTTTACCTTTGTCTCCGGGTTTAACTGTTTCGGGTTCAAACGATACTGTTATATGCGAAGGTACGCGTGTTGCTTCAATTTTTACAGGTGTTTCCGAAGTGTTGATGTATTCAAGCTCCTGCGATTTCGATTGCGTATTCATTATTGACCCAATATTTGCATAATTCGATTTTAGCCTTACAGGCCCCATTACGCGCGGGTAAAGTTCTTCGATTGTTTTTTCCCTTGGCGATACATTTCCTCTAATGGTAAGTACGGTAACTCCGGGTTGAGTGTTCGAGTAAATATTTACATTTTTCGAAAATGCACCGGGCCTGTTTTTTGGGTTGTAGCCGACTTTAATTTTACCAGTTTTTCCCGGCAATACAGGGTCGCGGGTCCAATCGGGGGTGGTGCAGCCGCAAGTTGCCCTTACATTGTTAATAATAAGCGGTTGGTTACCGGTGTTGGTAAAAACAAATTCGGTTTCGGCCATTCCGCCATCTTCTTTAATGTCGCCGTAATCGTGTGTGGTGTTTTTGAAATCAATTTTAGGTTGCGAAAATAGAACCAACGATGCAATTAAAAAGATTGCTGTTGCTATATATTTCATAATGCTCATATTTATAGAGTTAATAATTTATTTATAGATTTTGAAAACGTCAAAATTAGTTATTTGTTGATAATATGTTGTTAAAAAAAACCTTTTTTTAATAATCGTCGCCAAACGATACGCCCATGTTGCGGCACTTAACTACCAAATGATGATCGTTTGTGAGCAGTTTTAATTTTCCTTCAACCTCGTTAAGCGGAATGGTTGTAACGCTGTTGTTTTGCAATGCAATCATCACGCCAAACTCATTTTTGGCAATGGTTTCAACAGCAAAAGCGCCGTAACGGGTGGCTAAAATACGGTCGCTGGCAGTTGGGCTGCCCCCGCGTTGAATGTATCCCAAGCGGGTTTCGCGGGCTTCAACTTGTGTATATGTGGCAATGCAGTGCGATATGTAACCTGCAGCTGTGTAACCTTCGGGAACTTTAATACCTTCGGCAACAACAACAATCGTGTAGGCCTTTTTTTCCTGAAAACGTTCTTCGATGGTTTTGCATACCGAGCGTACGTTGTATTCAATTTCGGGAATAAGGATAATGTCGCCGCCACCTGCCATGCCCGAATAAAGTGCAATCCAGCCGGCGTCGTGCCCCATTACCTCAATTACCATGGCGCGTTGGTGCGAGTTGGCAGTTGTATGGAGCCGGTCGATGGCATCGGTTGCTATCGATACTGCCGAGTCGAAACCAAAAGTTACATCGGTGCCCCACACATCGTTGTCGATGGTTTTGGGTATCCCGATCACGTTT
This sequence comes from Prolixibacteraceae bacterium, assembly GCA_016933815.1. Classification (GTDB taxonomy): domain Bacteria; phylum Bacteroidota; class Bacteroidia; order Bacteroidales; family Prolixibacteraceae; genus Roseimarinus. The sequence goes on along the minus strand of JAFGAF010000041.1, from coordinate 1,287 downwards.
AACCCCAGTTCGCCAATTTTTGCTGCCGTTTTCATGGTGCCGTTACCACCTATGCAAACCAAACAGTCGAGACCAAGGTCGTGATAATTTTGTTTTATCAGTTCCGGTTTGTTAATGTTACCATCGGTTTGGCTTATTTTGAAAGGCTTTTCGCGCGATGTGCCTAAAATGGTACCTCCCATTGTAAGTATGCCCGATAGTTTATCTTCGTTTAATTCAACAAACTCTTTGTGAATGAGGCCAGTATAGCCCGACACGAAACCAATTACTTCCATGCCGTATTCCGAGATGGCAGTTTTGCCAACGCCTCGTATGGCTGCGTTTAACCCCGGGCAATCGCCACCGGCAGTTAAAATCCCAATTCTTTTTGGTTTACTCATTGTTTTCCCCCTTTAAATAAATGAAGCACCAAATTTACTTATTTGAAGCTTTTTATTCAAATTATATCAATATATAATTCGTAGGCAATAAAAAAGCAAGAGCTTAAATTGCCCCTGCTTTTTCTGAATTTGCTAATATGGGAGTTTTAAAGAATTATTTTTCCGAAGGGTCGAATACTTTACCAATGAAGAGTATGCTTTCGGTGTCTTCTTCAACAATGGCAAACAAAAACGAACGGTCAACTTTTATTACTTCGCTTGGGCCTATCGATGTAGTGCCAAAGGTAACCGCAGTAACTGCCGCAGCTTCGCTTCCTTCTTCGTCGGTTTTGATGTATGTTTTGTGCATCACCTTCGATATGTAAATTTCGAGATCGCTAATGTTCGAAAAATTGGCCTTGTACTCGTCAAAAGCTTCTAGCATGCCCATTTGCATTAATACATTGTTAAGGGGTTTTTGATAGCGGAATTCGAATTTTGGTAACCAAATGTCGCGTTTGCTGAGCGGGCTTTCGCGCAAAAGTTTAAAGTTTGTGGTCTCGAGTAATGGAGCAATATCGTTGGTGGTATAGCCTTCTTCGGGTAGGTAAATCAACAGGTTGAACTTGCCGCTTCCGTAGGGCAGTTTTATTACCGAAAATTTCTCGTCGTTGTAATAACTCAGCTGAACTTCACCAATCATGGTTTCAACTTCTTTACTGTTGCCGTTGTCGAGTGTGAATGTTTTTTGAGTGGTATTGCTTTTTTTGAACTGTGTTTTCCAGTCGGCCTTAAAATATACTGCATTAATCAGGAACATCACATCTTCGGGGCTTACATTGTCGATTATTTTTTCAATTTTTCCTTTGGTGTTTTTGTCAACCCATTTGTTCATCGCATCTTTTGCATCGCTTGGTTTAGCCGGATC
>JAFGAF010000391.1 GCA_016933815.1 Prolixibacteraceae bacterium | reverse complement strand
ATTTGGATTGCTTTGCCAATAACATTTTTAATAATAAAAATCGACCTACTAAAGGCCATTCCTTCAATGCTCGTTTTTATTGGCAGCAGCATGCCATTAATTATCACCATAAAGAATAATCAAAACAGAAATAAAAAATGAGTCGTTTACCCGAAATACAAATCAACCGGTTTCAACTTGCCATATTGTTAAACGATGAACAAATGCAGGTTTATAAACTCATGCTCGAAAAGGGTGTGTTTTGCCGACAATGCAAAGGCGCAGCACCAAAAGGCATTTTGGTAAAAGAGATATGGCTTAGCAACTTAAACGATATTATAGTTCGTGGCACTTGCAAGGTATGTAATGGAAATGTTTCTCGTTTAATGGAATTAGGTGAAGACAAAGCATTTTACAAAAACGCAAACAATTTTAGAAAAGGGCTTCTCATTGACTAAAAATTTCATTCAATTTTTGTTCGCGGTATTTGAATATATTTCGCACCTTTTTGTGTACAAAAAGCACTCCTGCCAACCAGCCTAAAAAACTTTTCCCAATGCTGTAATACAACAAATCGGTAACCAAAACCCCATTGGCGGTTTGTTCAAAATGATGTTCGTGATGCCACAAACGATAAGGGCCTATTCGCTGCTCATCGATAAAAAAACGTTGATCTTCAACTTGAGTAATTTCGGTCACCCAATTTAACGGGATGTTTAAAAATGGGCGTACTTTATATGTGATTATTAATCCTTTGTACATTTTTTCGGGCAATGAGTTTTTGATTTCAAAAACCATATCCTTTGGCGTAATTAAATTCAAGTTTTGAGGTGATGAAAAGAAATCCCATGCTTCATTGATGCCTATTGGCAAAAGTTGCTGACAATGTATGCGTTTCATATTGTTTTACTTTTGAGATAAAAACATTGACAGAACAATAAAAGTTTTGGGCATCAGCTTTTTATTTTAGCAATTCCTTATTGCCTACCAACTCGAGACCGGCATTTTTCCCTAACCCTTGAAATATTGTGTGTGTTTTATCGCTTACTTTCAATTCGATTTTTGCATCAATGCTCTCGTGAATAACACGTTCCATGTCGCCGTGAACAGGAGCTTTCAAAGCTCCTTTACTTTTATTTGCTGCCAATAAATCAATAATAAGCTTTTTTGTTTCAATCTGAATTTTAACCTTATCGGTTTCAAAATCGAGCACATTGATTTTTGCACCTGTGTAAGTTGCAAAAACATGCGTTTTCCCTTTGCGCAAAAAGAATCCCAAAAAACCTGTAAAAGTTCGGCCCAACCAAGGAATGCGTGCAACCGAAAGCATGAACGAAACACCCGGCTCATCAAAATGGTTACAATGCATCCAAACCCATGCTTTGGGCATCGATGTACCCCAGTCTTTTTCGATGTAGCCTGTCCCATTGTCAAAATTCATGGCCTTTTGGTTGTGAAAAATTGTTCCGTGTAGTTGATGGTCGAGGCTGACCACACCGTGATAGCATTCCATAAAAGGCACATAACGATACCAACCCATTATGCCGGGTCTTATCAAGGTTATTTTTAAAGGCTGAATGTTCGATATGGCAATGTGCCCTTTGAATTGTTCTTCGCCATTATCGAGATCGAGATAAAAACCTTCGGACGAAAACTCGTTGGGTCCAATTTTAATTTGAAAAGAATTGGTGCTGTACGAAAAAGAATTAATGTCGAATTTAAAATATAAGGTTTCGCCTGTTTTACCATTAATTGCCTGTACAAAAGCATGCGACTTTTCACCGGCTAACGATATGCCCGGAATGAACGACCAACAATGTAGGCTGTCGGCACTAACATTTTTGAAGTACCAACCTTCAAAATAGCCATTGGTTTTTCGGCTGCCCTGAAACCAATCGGGATGCCATATTTTTTTCAACTCATGTTTAAATGAGAATGTCTTCGATCGGAATGCAGATACACTACCTGAGTGATATGATTTTTCGTTCATTGCAATAAAATATTTCGAAACAATATAGCAGTTAATTGTTATAATACAATGTTTTCGTATAAATTTGTCGGTTAATAAAAAAGCAGGAAATGACATTATTATTCATTAGCGGACAAGAAATTTTGCTCGTATTGGCGTTGGCCCTTATCTTCTTTGGTGCCAAATCGATACCCGAAATAGCCCGCGTTATGGGCAAGGGTATGCGTGAGTTTAAAAAAGCAACCAGCGAAATCCAAAAGGAATTCGACAATTCAACTGCCGACATACGAAAAGACATCAACGATGTAAAAAGCTCATTCAATAGTGATGTTAAGCAAATAAGCAAAAACATCGAAGACTCTTCAAAAACAGACGATTAATGGACACACAGCTCTTTTTTGACTTAGGAAAGCTGATTTTGGGAATAGCCATTTTGGTTTACAGTGGCGATTATTTGGTTAAAGGCAGCGTAGCCATTGCCAACCACTTCAAAATTTCGGCTTTGGTAATTGGCTTAACCGTTGTTGCCTTTGGCACTTCGGCACCCGAGCTTATTGTAAGCCTCGATGCTGCAATTACCGGCCACCCCGAAATTGCTTTGGGCAATGTTATTGGATCGAATATTGCCAACATTGCATTGGTGTTGGCCCTAACCGTTATTATACTACCCATGCCCGTGGCTGCGCAAACAATACGGCGCAGTTGGCCAATCATGTTCATTTCGGGTTTAGTGCTTTACGGCGCAATGCTCAATGGTTTAATTACCCGAGTTGAAGGCGCAGTAATGTTTTTGCTTCTTATTTTATTCATTATTAGCTCAATTAAAAGCTCAAAACGTTTTCCCATTAAAGTTTCGGTACCAAAGCCCGAAAACAAATACAAAATATGGGTTTACATGATTATTGTGCTTTTTGCCTCTTTCGGGCTGGCAATCGGTTCGCGCTTTTTAGTGCTCGGCGCCTCGGGCATTGCTGGCAGCATGGGCGTTAGTGAACGGCTAATTTCAATAACTGTAGTTGCTTTTGGCACCAGCATTCCCGAACTAACTGCATCGGTTATTGCTGCATTCAAAAAAGAAACCGACATTTCGGTGGGCAACATTGTTGGATCGAATATTTTTAATGTTTTTGCTGTTATTGGCATTACATCGAGCATACAACCCATTTCGATGAATTTTAGCGAATTCAGGATCGACCTTAATTTTATGGTTGCTATTTACCTGTTGTTGTTGCTGTTTATTTTACCAATGGCCTATTTGCTAAAAAAAGAAAAACCCTTTTCGTTGATAAAAAAATACAAAGGGATTAACGGCAGCCGAATTTCGCGCACCGAAGGTGCTCTGCTTTTGCTTAGCTACATAGTTTATGTAATTGTAATATTTAATTTTTAAGAGTTTTGATTACCACCGAAAATATAACCAAGTCGTTTGGCATGTTAAAAGTGCTGAAAGGCGTCGATTTAAAAATCGAAAGAGGCAAAATTGTGTCGATTGTAGGAGCCAGCGGTGCAGGTAAAACTACCTTGCTGCAAATACTGGGTACCCTTAGCCGCCCCGATGCCGGGCTGCTTAACATCAATGGCCACAACCCACTAAAAATGAATGAGAAAGAATTGGCAGCATTCAGAAACAAACACATCGGTTTTGTTTTTCAATTCCACCATTTGCTGCCCGAATTTACCGCATTCGAAAACGTTTGCCTGCCCGGTTATATTTCAAATAAACCAAAACCCGAAGTTGAAAAGCGCGCTGTCGATTTGCTCAATTCCCTTGGCTTGGCCGAACGTTTGCAACATAAACCCAACGAATTATCGGGTGGCGAAAAACAAAGGGTAGCCGTAGCCAGGGCACTCATCAACCAACCTTCGGTAATTTTCGCCGACGAACCAACGGGCAACCTCGACAGTAAAAACCAGGAAGAACTGCACGACCTTTTCTTCTCGTTGCGCGACAAATACGGCATAACCCTGGTAATTGTAACCCACGACAGGGACTTTGCCCGCATGAGCGATGTTATTTTTGAAATCAAAGATGGAATGATCATCAAATGAATTTCGACCAGCTAAAAACCTTTCTCGACGAGCAAACCATTAAGTTTAATGTGCCGGGCTTTATCGAAAACGACCCCATTTCAATCCCGCATCAGTTCGATAAAAAAGAAGACATTGAAATAGCAGCCTTCCTTACAGCAAGTATTGCATGGGGCAACAGGCGTTCAATAATTAACAATGCCGAAAAGCTGATGAAGCAAATGGGCTACTTTCCGCACGAATTCATTATAAATGCCAATGATAACGACTTAAACGCACTCAACAACTTTGTGCACCGTACATTTAATGGTACCGATTTAATTTTTTTCTTAAAATCGCTGCAAATCATATACCTCAACAAAGGCGGATTGGAAGCTGTATTTACAGAAGGATTCAAAAATGAAGGCAATTTATTTGGAGCCATGAGTCATTTCCGCTCGGTGTTTTTAAGCCCGCAACACTTACCACGCTCCGAAAAACATGTGGCCAATGTAGCCAAAAAATCGTCGGGCAAGCGCTTGTGCATGTTCATGCGCTGGATGGTTCGCAACAATGCAAGCGGTGTCGATTTCGGATTGTGGAAAGAAATACCTGCCGGCGCCCTCATGTTGCCGCTCGATGTGCACACCGGCAATGTGTCGCGCAAGCTTGGCCTCCTGTTGCGAAAACAAAACGATTGGCTTGCAGTTGAAGAAGTGACAAAAACCTTACGATTAATGGACGCCGACGACCCGGTTAAGTACGATTTCGCTTTGTTTGGTTTAGGTGTAAGCAACGAAATTTAGTCAGCCAATGCCACACAACAACTACTTCGAATTTAAGCAATTTACCGTTTGGCAAAACCATGCGGCCATGCGTGTCGGTACCGATGGTGTTTTGCTTGGAGCCTGGACCAATATTAACAATGCACAAAGCATACTCGACATTGGTACAGGTACCGGCTTAATTTCTCTTATGCTAGCCCAACGCAGCAATGCAAATATTTATGCCATTGATATTGAAGAAAGTGCAATAATCGATGCAGCATACAATTTCGAACAATCGGCATGGGCAAACAGGCT
>JAFGAF010000390.1 GCA_016933815.1 Prolixibacteraceae bacterium | reverse complement strand
TTAACCATGGCCGATTATGAATACACAGGTGAAGCCACTACTATTTACATGTTTTCAAAATCGAGTGGCATCAACATTTTCTACCTAAAATCGGTAGCTGCTGAAGAACCACCGGTTATCGACTGGGTGCAAAATTCAACTGATGACTGTGCCATTTTCGACCCTGCAGCTTACAACCCTGCCTTGTTGAAAGAAGGAATGGAAATTGTTGAAATTAACGGCAAAAAAATGCTTCAAGTAGTAGTGAATGAATGGGGAGCTATTCTTGATGTTCCGGAATTTGCTTTTGACCCAAGCATGACTGCTTTTACTGAATTCAAATATGTTGTTGCACAAGAAGAATATACTGCTGCACAAATTACAGCAGGCGTTCAACTGATCGACACTGTGAACCTGATGAAACCATCATGGTCCGACACTTATGTTTCAACAACTACAGGTGTAACAAAATCAAACCCAACAGGTGAGTTTACAAAAGCACAAGCCAATGCAGCACCAACCATGAAAGTGGTACACCAAGTACAATTCTTTGGACAACAAAATGTAAACTGGGGAGCTGTAAGCGGAGACACTATTTGGATTGGTAAAGTTCGTGCTTACAAAGTAGATCCTAACACCATTTTCGATCCTGTTACTTACGATCCCGACAATTTTGCCGATGGCATGGAATTGGTTGAAGTTGGTGGCAAAAAAATGTTGCAAGTAGTTGTAAACGATTGGAATTCGATTGTTGACGTACCTGAATTCAAATTAAATGAAGGCGTTAAAGCTTTTGCCGAATTCAAATATGTAGTTGCTCAAGAAGAATATACAGCTGCACAAATAAATGCAACAGTTCAATTGATCGACACTATTAACCTGATGAAACCATCGTGGTCGAACGATTCTGTTGCTTCAACAACGGGTATTGTACAATCAAATCCAAATGGCGAATTCGTTAGAGGCTCAGCCAATATTTCTGCTACAATGAAAGTAGTACATCAAGTACAATTCTTTGGTCAGCAAAACGTAAATTGGGGAGCTGTAATTGGTGATACCATGTGGGTTGGTGCAGTTCGTGCATACGAAGTTGACCCC
>JAFGAF010000389.1 GCA_016933815.1 Prolixibacteraceae bacterium | reverse complement strand
TATTCGAAGGCTACGGCCAATATTTCGTCGTTATTGAGCGAAGTGTTTAATGAAATGAAGCCAAGTTGCTTATTTATAGTGAATTCGCTTTCGTTGAGGCGCCTTGCCTGGTCAATTTTTTCCCAGTCGGTACCCATGTTGAAATTATAACTTTCGAGGGGCTTTAAGGTGTTGTTTATTTGGCTCGATACCCTGATGCCCGAATAATTTTGGTCAAGTACGGTGTACATGCCGTTGGCACTGTTCGAAGGGTAAGGGTTGCCATATCCCATAAAGTCGGGTACTTGATTGGTAATATTTTGATCGGTTTCGCCCAAATCGACAAAAGCAACAATATCGCGTGCCGAGTTAAAATCTTGCTTTTTGTTGGTTACCCATACTTCAATTTTGTTGATAACCGCTTGCGACATAATCACAGGCAGGTTTGATAGGGCTTGGTTGTAATTGTCGCGAAAATATTTTGAAAGGAAGAAGTGGCGGTTTTCGTCGTAATCGGTAGCCTGAATTTCGAATTTTGTTTTTTGGGCACCACCTTCGGTTTCAATTACCTTCGATTCGCCTTTGTGTTGCGAAATTACCGAAGTTACGTTGAGCTTGCCAAATTGCATTTCGGTTTTGATACCAAAAAGGTTGGTGCCGCCTTGAATGAGGGAGCCGTTTAACGGAAGCGATACGTTGCCTGCTTCGATGCGGCGCAATATTTCATCTTCTTTTCCCGAATATTCGAGGTTCATTTTGTTCTCGAAATCGAAAGTGGCCATGGTGTTATAGTTGAAATCGAGGTTCATTTTGTCGCCAATTTTTCCGTTAACCCTTAAGTTGATTTGCGGGTCGAATTCGAAATTGGTGTTTCTGCGCAAACGCTCGGGCATGCTTCCATCCACATACGTTGATTGAACACCAAAGGCAACTTCGATGTAGCCCTGTGGCCTGATGTCGATTACTTCGCTGCCAAAAATGTTCGAGAAGGCTTCGCTTTCGATACGCAGTTGGGGTATGAGGCCGCCTTGTTGTGTTTGTATGCTTTCAACCGACTTTCTTGATCGCCAGTAATCTTTTACCGATTGGTCGAAATCGTATTTCACATACTCTTTAAGATTCATTGTTTTTGGCAAACGGTAGTACATGTCGCCAATTTTCTCGTAAATGATGTATTCGCCGGTTACAGGGTTGTACTGAATATCGCGTTGGATGTTTGTCGGGCGGTTCAGGAACAATGGGCTTTCCTCAATTTCGTCGGGATATTGAAATTCGCCTTCGTCGGGGAACCCGTACTGAAGGTTGCCGATTGTGTCAATAGCAGTACCCCGGCTGTTGGCCTGGGCAAAAATTTCGAAACTAAGTGCTGTTAGCAATAACGTTAACAGTATCGGTATGTGGACAAAATTCTTTTTCAAAACAGTATTCCGGGATTTTACATTTGTTTCAAAGCAACCTTAATTAATTGTTCAACAGGTTGATCTTGGTTTTCGCTCATGATTTTGTCAATAACCTTTTCGGCACTCTTTTTAACAAAACCGAGCGTCACTAATGCTGATAACGCTTCTTCGCGCGCAGTATTGTTTGGTGTTGCAAAAATATTAGCTGTAAGCGGTGTTTTTTCGAGCTTGTCTTTTAGTTCAACAATTATGCGTTGGGCTGTTTTTAGCCCGATGCCTTTAACCGATTTCAGTTTGTTTACATCGCCCGAAACAATGGCTTGCTTCAGTTCGTTGCCTGTTAACGACGAAAGGAAGAGTATTCCGGTATTGGCACCAACGCCCGAAACCGATATCAGCATTCTGAAAAGTTCCCTTTCGTCGAAATC
>JAFGAF010000388.1 GCA_016933815.1 Prolixibacteraceae bacterium | reverse complement strand
CTTGTTAAATTCAATGGTTACTGGAAAGTATTTAATGTAGTATGGGATTACTATGGTTGCACGAGTGGTGATTCAGCAAAACTAGTAACTGTTCTTGAAAAATATTTGGAGTATTGGAATGCAGGAGCAGATGAACAAATGGCGGAATTAATTCATCCCAATTACGCTGGAGGCATTGCATTATCACACAAAGAAGCAAATAGAGATGATAAATCACAATTTCTATCTTTTATTTCAAAGAGTTCAAATTACAATTTGGAAAACAATATCAACTTTACAATACTTGATATCTATCTAAATACAGCTAGTGTTAAGATTACAGTATTCAATTTTGTTGAATATCTTCATTTAAGCTATCAGAATGATACATGGTATATTGTAAATGCTTTGCGAAATTTTGATTTCCGAGATAATTTCACCCCTGAAAATACCCATACTGATTAAAGGCATAATCAAAATAGTATATAGCCGGAGAATTATTTTAATAAGGCCTTAGAGTCATAAAAATTATTTAGAATTATACGAAGAAGCGGTTGGTGATTTCCCGATAGCCTTTGTGTATATTGTAAGAGGTGAATAATTATTTTCTATGTTCTTGAAAACAGGAGTTATAATACAAAAACTGATGTCGCAGACATTTGATGTTTATTAAAGCCCAAATCCTTTCGAATTCGGGCTTAATCATTTGTGTGTTCATGAAAAAATTGCGTCTTTATAATAATGTTATCTGGAATAATAACGGCTCATGGGTTCCGATATTACATCGGTGTGTAAAACTTTCCAAGTGCTAAGTATCGACGAATCTTGAAGCTCGGCCCTCAGCTCACCAAGTTGTTCAATGTGCAATTCTGCCCTTGAGCATTTAACTTTTGCATCAATACTTTTTACAATAGCCTCATTTATCTTTACATTCGATTTTTGATTCGCCTGTAAGCAAATGTGTTCTATTTCAACCTTATTATTGATGTGGATTTCACTTCCAAAGGCAGCTACTTTAAAAGAATCGATTGCAAGTTTGTTAATATTCAAGCGTGAATTTTCAACCCTTACCGATTTTAGATTTGAACAGCTTATGGTTCTCGACCAGTTAAAATCTTTGTTTGCCCAAACCAATACCAATGTATCCCCTTTTAATTCATAATCAGGAAACACTGCTTCTGTTTTTGAGTCGAAATGCACAAAGGCTGAATCATTTTCACCTTGATATACATCTATGCTTGCGCTGTTAAGCAGCACCAGGTGTTTGAACGGAGGAAGGGATATCGCTTCTTGATGAAAGCCCCGTTCTTGCTTGTCCGAATCGACTTGTATAAGCAATGAAAGTAGAAAAAGCCCTACAAGGCTAAAAAAGCCAATCAATATTATTTTACTTGTTTTCATGGTTTTCATTTAATTGATCTAACAATGGTTTGAGCTCATCTTTGGTCAAGTTCAAAAGCTTAACCTGACGCATGAACTCCGGTAAATGCACATCGAAAAATTCTTCTTTGCGCATGTTGATGATTTTTTGAGGCGCACTTTCGGTAACAAAAAAGCCGATGCCGCGCTGGTTGCTGATGATGTTATCGCGTTGCAATTCCATATAGGTTCGCATTATGGTGTTTTGGTTTACACCCATGGCCGCAGCTTGTTCGCGCACCGAAGGGATTTTACTTCCTACGGGAAATTCACCCGAGATGATTTTGTCGCATATATTGTCGGCTATTTGCTGAAAAATGCCTTTCGTATCTTTGAATTCCATTACGATGCCTCCTTCTCTTTAATTCTGAAATAAGTGAAAATAAGTGCAATTACCGCAATGCTTGCAAAGGTGAGTTTGCCAATGAGGAAACCTTGTTGAGCGCTTAAATTGTGTTCAAGGCTTTCAACCCAAGGATGGCGCAAATGGAGCTTTTCGAGCATTAAATAAAAATATCCAATGCCTGTTAGTAATATCAAGCCTACAAAAACAATTGTTTTGACTAAGGGTAGTTTTCGGAAGCTGGCTGAACCCGCTAAGGCCAGAATGAATACTAAAATCGATAACATTAACAACATACCAAACAGGCCAGGTTCTAAATTACCCGATAGTTGTTCGAACGAAATAGTGTTGAAAGGATAGGTTGTTAAACCATTGACAGTTGCAAGGCTGTTTTGTGTTGGAATAGCGTTGCGGAAAATTACGGCAATGCTGCTTGTTGCGTAAAATATTGTAGGGAACAAAAGCAGAAAAGCAATAATTTTTGTGATGAACTCGTATACAAAACGTTCAAAAGTTGAAACAGGTATTAATAATTCGGTTATGGTGCGTTCTTTCGATCGGAAGGCTTTGAAAGCAAAACCTGAATTAAGTAGGCCTGTAACATAAAAACCCAAAAGGAATAAGGTTATCCATCCTTCATTGTTCCAGCTTGAATGAATACGCCACATGCTTAGCAGGCTTATGGCCAATATGGCAAATCCAATAGCGCCCCAAAATAGCAATGTTTGTCGGTAATTCGAGATTATTGAATACTTAGTGTACTTAACGAAGCGCTTTGTATTAAAAAATTGATTTGTTTTCATGGTTTTGTCAGTTTAGGGTTACACCTTGTGTTACGGCATTGAACAGCAGTTCGATATCGACATTCGTGTTTGCTCTTTTTGCTTTTTTGAGCACTTTATAACCGCTCGGGGCAACTTCGGAATAAAGTATTTCGCCCTCGGTAAGTTGACTAACTGTTGTAAATGAATAGTTTTCGGATATCTCCCAAATTGAACTGTGCATTTTGATGCAACCTTTGTCAAGTATAAGCAGTTTGTCGATTAAATTTTCAATATCCTTTACCTGGTGGGTCGAAATGAGCACCAGTTGGTCATCGCTTAGTGAGCTGGCCACTACTTTACGGAAAACGGCTTTTGATGGTATATCCAGGCCATTGGTTGGTTCGTCGAGCACCAGTAATTTACAGTTGGTTGAAAGCGCAAAGGCAATCAGAAATTTTTTCCGCTGCCCATACGACATTTTCGAAAGCCTGCTTTTTGGGTCCAACTCAAAGTCGATCATTATTTGGTGCAGTTTTTCGTTATCGAAACGTGGATAAAATTGCGCATTTGCTTGAATAAACTCGCTGATTTTTACTGCCGGAAGTTCATACTCTTCGGGAACGAAATACACTTCCTCCAAAAAGCGAGGAAGGCGTTTGAACGGATTATCGCCCAGTGTTTGAATGCTATTGTTCGGAGCTGCAAGTAGCCCGGTGAGCAATTTAAGCAAGGTCGATTTTCCGGCTCCGTTTTTGCCCAGGAGCCCAACTATACTGCCTGCCTCTTCGCTAAAGCTAAGCTCGTTAAACAGCTTGGCTTGTTTACCGTACTTAAAATTTAAATTGTTGATTTCAATCATGGCTATTGATTTACTGTTATAGAATACTAATACAGTGCAAATGTATGGATAGTTTTTAAAAAAACAACAGTATTACTTAAAAAGTGTGTTTGCTAACTTCCTTGGCTTGTTTTATTGTGCAGATAATGAGCGTAATGTATGGTGTTGTGTGCGAAAATATGAGTTATTCTGTTACCAGTACTTTATCAACATTTTCGCTTACCAGCCAGTTGCGAACATCGTCGTATTCTGTTTCGAAAGTGCAGTTTTTAAAGCTAACCATATCGGTATGTCGAATAAAAAAAGCCCAGGCAGGGGTGTTGCCGAAATAGCTTCCTTCGGGATATTT
>JAFGAF010000387.1 GCA_016933815.1 Prolixibacteraceae bacterium | reverse complement strand
TGATTGAGCAGTGTTTTTTTCAGAAGAATTAACTTGCTTAGCTGCTTGTTCAACTTTTTTGCCCAGGTTTTTAACATTACCCAATTGACCTTGTGCAGGCAAGTAAAAAACCAACAAAACTGTCATTAAAATAATCAAGGTTGATGTTTTCATTTTAAAGATTTTTTATCTGTTTAACATTTATTTGAGCGTAAAAATCTACGGGGTTTGCTGTAACTGACTTTCACCAGTTCGATATCCAATGGATTTTTCACGTATAACTCGTGCATGATTAAAACCGAATCTTTTTTTTGAATTTCGAAAAGCCAAGTATTCATCGAGGTTTCAATTACCATTCGGTTACCCGAAGTGATGCACTTGTATTTTTCGCCACCCAAGCTATCGGTTATGTGTATATTGAAATTGTTGAAGCAAATAGTTTCGCCCTTGCTGAATAATACATTGTTATAGCTGACCGATTCGACACGCCAAAAATTACGCGGACGGTTTGCATTTTTAATACATGCCGAAAAGATGAGAGGAAAAACTATGATGAACAATAACTTTTTCATTATTAATTGTTTAATTATTGTTCAAAATTATGACATAAAAAAAGCCGCTGCTTTACAACAGTGGCGAAAGGAACATTATCAGTGGCGAAAAGTAGTTCTTAAGTGTTAAAAGGTAGTTTCAATTTTATATTTTTTGAATTACAGCAAAGAAATCCTTTCTGAAATTTCGGGCAACAGGAGCCATATGCCCTTTCAATATCGCTGATTGCTCACGCTCGTTAAATGCATCGAGATGTTTAGTATTTATAAAATACGAACGGTGCACCTGAATAAAATTTGAAGGCAACTGACTACAAAATGCCTTTAAAGTTGATCGACAGGCAATTTCCCGTTTATCGAAAACCAAAGTAATGCAGTTGTCGCCATCAGCTTTAACCAGCAACAACTCATCGGTATCGACACGCACCAGCTTATCGCCAATTTTCGTGTAAAAGGTTTTTGCATTTTCATCGGGGCAATTGATTGTTTTTTGGTTTGCGTGTTCGTTTTTCATCGCAATTTTTACGGCAGCACATAAGCTGGCGGTATCGACCGGTTTTCGCAAATAGGCCACAGGGTTGGTATCAACAGCTTGCTCGATAATTTGCGACTGGGTAAACGAAGTGGTAAAAATATGCGGAATGCGCAATTCGCGGTTTACCCGTTCAGACAAGGTTATGCCGTTATTTACGCCCGGCAGGGCAATATCGACCAACAACACATCGGGCATGGTTTTTTGAATAAGGTCGAAAGCTTCGTCGGCGTTGTTGCATTCGCCGGCAATAGCCAAGCCCGCTTCTTCGATGCAAATCTTAATCGCCTCGGTATGAATCAATTCATCTTCAACAATAAACACACGTATCATCTTTGTTTTTTAAGTTGAATATCAAACAAAAAATCTATGTTCAAAAAATCTATTTCGTTATAACTTTTCGTTTTTAGGCAACGAAACAGTAAAAACGGTTCCTTTGCTCACTTCACTTTCAACCTGAATAATGCCCAGGTTTTTACGCACATGCTCGGCTACCAGCACCAGGCCAAGACCTGTACCTTTTTCGCCCGATGTACCCGGCGTTGGTTTATCGCCTGTAAAGCGAAACAACTGCTCAATTTTTTCGGGTTCGATTCCTCGTCCGGTATCTTCTATTATGATGTTACAGAATGCCCCTTTATCAACCGCTCGGGCTGTGATGTTTCCCTTTTGGGTAAATTTACAGGCGTTGCCTATCAAATTTCGGACAATCAGGCTCAGGCTTTCGGAGTCGCAGTAAACTTCGCAATCGGGTTCAATAAGCACTTCGAGGGTGTTTTCTTTTCGTTCAATTTCAGACTTCAGCATGTGACCCACCGAATCGATTAATGGCTTAATGGCCACTTTTTCGGGCTGTGGAACAAAGCCATTCATTTGCGAAACCGACCACAAAAGTAGGTTTTCGAGCATATTGGAGAGGTTGCGGGCATTGTTATTGATTTCGGCTGCAAGAGGCATCAGCTTTTCGGGTTCGCCTTTATTTAAATAGTGACTAATAATTTTTGCACTACTTTGGTACGAAGCCGTAGCATTGCGCAAATCGTGCGAAATTATGGCGAACAGTCGGTTGAGCGACTTGTTAAGCCTGTCGAGTTCAATATTTTGCAACGCCAACCGGCCTTTTTGTTTTCGCACTAATGTGTATAATTTGTACATAATGGCAATACCCATCAGCAACAAAAACACACCGGCAATGGCACTGTTTCGTTGTCGGTTTTTGAGTGCGATTTCGCGCTTTTTCAATTCATTTTCAGCTTCGAGTCGTTCAATTTCCGATTGTTTCTGCCGGTTTTGATAAAGGGCTTCCATTTGCTCAACCTGCTCCGATACATTTATTTTGAAAACCGAATCTTTGGCTTGTACATGCAGCTCGTGATACTGCAAAGCTTTTTCGGCTTGCATGCTTGCTTTATAGAACAAATATAATCGTTCGTATGCAATTGATAATTCGGGCATCAACTGTGCTTTGCGGGCATACTCAACCGAGTTCAGAAAGGCATTTTCGGCCTCGCTAAGTTTGCCTGTTTTCTGGTATAAAACGCCCATGTTTCCCAAAATTTTCGAAATTTGTGGCCACTGACCACTTTGCATGAATAAATCTTTTGCCTTTTCGAAATATTCAAGGGTTGTTTCGAATTCGGTTAAGGCCATATAGGAGTTAGCCAAATTATTGTAACGTACAGCTAAGCGAAGCGATTTTCCAAATTGTTCTTCAATTTGGAGCGCTTTTTTAAACCACAATATTGCTTCGCTATGGTTTCCAATTAATTGATAAGCCATACCTACATTATTGTACCGAACACTTAATGGCCCAAAATCGCTAAGGGTATCGAGCAGAGAAATTGCATTCATGTAATATTCGATACCGGTTTCGTATTTTCCCCAATCGATAAAAATGCGCCCAAGATTGTTCAGCGACGATGATTGATTCTTCTTGTTCCCTGTTTTCATATCGATTTGATACACCTCGTTAAACCACGTAATGGCATCCTCGTAATTGCCCTCAGTGTGATACAATATTGCCAGATTGGTTTTGGCGTCGGC
>JAFGAF010000386.1 GCA_016933815.1 Prolixibacteraceae bacterium | reverse complement strand
TGGGTAAGCACGCGCTGATTAATAATTCATATTACCTTGAATATTTTTTGGGCTGCCCTAACAGGTGGCCCTTTTTATGCTCATTTTAAATCGATTAGCCTTATTGCTTTTTCCAATAATAAATTGAATGCAATTGGTTTCTCAATCATTGGATAATGCCCGGTTGCAGCAATGGTTTCTACTTGAAAACTACTTTTGCAATGTTTTTTTAGTCCGGCTTCGTTAGTTGGAATCCCATCGCTGTTTATTAAATACAACTTGTAATTAAGTTGTTCTAACCTTAGCGCATCGGTCGAAGAGTATTGCATTTGGGTTATAATAGTTTCAAAACCAATAACAGGATCGCTATTTGCGAAATCAGCTTTCACCCTGTCTTTCACATCCGTTGGGGTTGTTGGGTGAAAAAGCATCAAATCGGCATACAAGGGTGCTGCATTTTTAAAGTCCGTTTCAAGCAGTTGAAAAAAATCGGTCATTTGTTTCATCTGTTCGGGTGGCAACACAACATCAATCGATTTAAAATTATCAACGCCCACAATTCCAACTATTTTGGAGTTGTTGGTCGATGCTACTTCCAACATAATTTCGCCGGCCATCGAATGCCCAACTATTACCACATTTCGAAGGCTCATGGCATCTATAAAAGCAATCACATCAAGGGCATATTCTTCAACAGTCCAGCAATTCCGATTGGCTTTAGATTTACCAAAACCCGGCAGATCAATTGCGTAAACTTTGTAACTTTCAGAAAAATATTCCAGCTGATTATTCCAATAAGTTCCGTCGATACACCATCCGTGCAGCAACAAGAGCGTAATGTCGCCCTGCCCTTGTTCAAAATAGTTGATTTCGACTTGTTGGTTTCTGAGGGTGATTTGTTTTGCTATCATGATCGTTGGTTTTTGTGCTTCGCTCACACCGAAAAAAAGTGAAGCAAAAGCCATTAATAAAAGTGCTTTTTTATTCATTTTGATTGAATTTGCAGCAAAGATAAAAGGCGCATGTGACAACCCTATGTCAGGGGTTCAGATAATCTTTTCGATCGTTCTTCAAGATATTGCTCAACATTAAACGTTTGGTCGGGTTTAAAACGCTGCGTTAACACATTCATGTCTTTGATCCGTTCGAGGCGAAACTCCCTGATTTCTTGTCGCAACTCGCAAAAAGCAATGGTTGTCCAAACAGCGCCGCTGAAATAAACAGCACAAGGCTGAATGATTCGTTCTGTGATTTGCTCTTCACCCCTTGCCAAGTAACTTATTTTCAATTTAATACTTTCGGTAATTTAATGCTGAATGCGATCTGAATACAAACTCACAGGTGCCCATGGCTTCTGAAATCCAATTCTGGAATCTAAAAACTCCAATTTATCTTTATCGTTGAGTGACAAAACAGCTTTTATCTTTGGTTATTGGTAGTAAAACAAAAATCCAACGTAATTTCTCAAATTGGTTCCTTCGATTCATTCGTTATTTCTGAGTTCCCATTCACATATATTCATTCACATAAAGAATAATCATTTAAAGTAATTAAATAATCATTACAAGTGAGGTCGCTAATTCCTAATCTGACGGTGAGAATGCGACAATTATTTCGAAGTAAGGTTACTCCAGTTTTCACCAAGCACACAATGGGAAAAATACGAGGAGGTACTTGCTTGCATTTTCAACCAGCCACCTCATGAAAAAAAACATGAAGTCTACTGGAGTAGAGGCTTGGCGACCTTGTGTTATGTATATGCTCTGAATACACTTTTTAGCGGCATGTCAATTTTTATCGATTTTATATTTATGCAAAAGCATATCTGTGTGATTTTTTCGGAATTAATATTTAAGATGCGAATTTGAAAAATTTTCCTGGGCAAAAAATGAGATTTTTCTGGGGGACTTTTTATGTATGGATCAAATATGAAAAATAGTGTCTCAGTTGCCCGAGACCCTATCTTCATGTAAGGACAAATAAGCAGTTAAATCATATTGCTAATCTGGAGTGTCTTTTTCGTGCCATTACATGCGTAAAAATGCTAGTTTTTGCGACTTCATTCTTTGGTTATATAATTGAATATCAGCGGATAGTAGGAGCTCGATGATACACTGGCAGTCAAAAGGTCATCGGTTCGATTCCGATATTCTCCACTTGAAAATGAAAGAGTTACAGATGTTGTGTTTGTGGCTTTTTTTTTATTTACATACAGCCTCATGTAAATTTTGGAATCTACTTGTAAAAACTATAACTGTGCTTTTAACTGTATCAGCTTCGATTTAAGTTCACTATTAATTTGATCGGTGTATAAATTACTTTCAATAGCATGTTCACAAACATTAATTGCTTGCTTAATGTTGCCTTCTGTTTGGTAGATATTGATTAATAAGAATAACGATGATGCATATTCGGGGTGAGCTTTTATTTCATTTCCAAGTACTTTAATGGCTTCGGTATTCATGCCAGTTTGTGCTAAAAAATAGGCATAACTGTAACCGTATTTTGCTTGTTCGGGTTCCGATTCGTAAGCAATACGGCTTAACTCACAGGCTTCCGTTAAGTTGTATGCCGAAACAATTATTGCAAGGTTGTATGCGGCAGAGGCATTCGTTTTGTTATTTTTTAACACATTTCTTAACGCTTTTTCGGCTCTATCCATCTGTTTTAGCTCAGCCATTAGCAGTCCGTAGTTGTAGTTTGCTGCTTCGTTTAAGGGTTCAGCTTTTAATGCTTGTTCTAATTTTAGTTTTGCTTCGTTAGTTTGCCCTGTAACCGACAGTAAGTAGCTGCTGTTAACTAAAGGTTGAATAATTTCAGGCGCCAATTTTGATGCATTGTTAAATGAGGCAATTGCATTATCGATTTGCCGGGTATTTTGATAAAAATTACCAAGATTATAATGAGCACTCCAATCATCGGTACGCGCAACCAACGATTTTGTATATTCATTCATCACACTATCAACAATTGCTTGTTCTTCGGGTTGAAAATGTGAAATATCGAATTGAGTTAATGGAATAGCAGAGGCCAAGCGTACAAGCCTGATATCGTCTTGAGCTGCTTTTAACAGAACTTTTTTAGTTTCTGAGTCGGTAAATCCGTTTAAAGCTTCGGCTGCGGCACTTCGTACCAATGGATATTCTGAAGCGAGTGCATCATAAATAGCTTGCTTTTTAACAGTGTCGTTGAGGCTGGTTAACAAACGAAGGTACGATGTTGTATAAACTTCGCCATATTTATTGGTGCTAATTGCGTTAAGGGTAGCCATTTTGTTTTCCCATTTGCCGGTTCGCGCATCAACAAGTAAGCGAGCTGCATCGAGGGTCTTTTCCTGATAGCCATTGTCCTTTTTCCACTTCAATAAATGGTGTTGTGACCATTGAGCATCCCTGTCGGTATGGCAAATATTACAAGCATTCGGCGAACTGAACTCGATGCTTGCTTTGGGCATTGGTGGTCGAAAGCTGTGGTCGCTCCTTACCATATGCCCGAACTGTGTTTGGGGCATGTGGCAATCGATACACTTTATTGATTTTTCGCCAAAAGCATGGTGGGTATGTGCTTCATAATTGGCTTCTTTATCGGTGTGGCATGTTGTGCATGCTTTATTTGCACTAATTAAATCATCGCTTTTGTATCGGTACCTGCCCGATGAGGTATGGCATGTTACACAATGTATTTCACTCTTTTTTGCGCACGTATTCATGTGCCAGCCTGTCATTGTATAGTTTTCACCCAAGTCGCGCCCATCGGGATAGAAATCATTATTTTCAAGTGTAATTAAATCGTAATTGTCGAAATATCTATCTCCTGGTAAATACGAAGGGGTGATTGGGCGCATTTTTGCATGGCACGGTGCACAGCTTGCATTGTGTTGCTCAGGTGTAAAATTTGTTGTGGTAATTAACTTCATATCGGTCAATGCAACACCTCTCTTTTCTGCAATTCTTGCAGCTTTAACATGCTCTGATGCAGGGCCGTGACATGTTTCGCAGTTTATGCCGGCTTCATTCCAATTTGTTTGGTAGGTATTGCTTTTCAGATCGAAATTATTGCTTAACTGACTTACATGGCAACTGTAGCATGATGTATTAAAAGTATATTGACGGTGCTTCCAAGGAAGAGCTTCGTCGTTTATTGCGGCTTCATCCATATGTGGAAAATGCCTGATTGCCGATTCGGGATTATTGTACCAAACACCCGTTTTGACATTAAAAGCAATAGGCAGGGTTTGCAATCGACCACCGTCGAGGTCGGTCAGAAAATAATAAACATTTTTACCGCCAAGTGCCCAAATTACCCTGTAATAGGTTGTTGAATCGGCACGACGTTCCTGAATGAATAGGGTGGTATCTTGAACAATGGCTTTAAAATAGCCATCTTCCATAAATATTTCTTCTTGGTTTATCTTGATTTTGTTTTCGATAAACGATAAGGTAATTGGTTGCATGGCTAAACCATGAAAAGAAGT
>JAFGAF010000385.1 GCA_016933815.1 Prolixibacteraceae bacterium | reverse complement strand
TCGGAACCATAATACGGAATTCCATATTGATCATCATCAAATGGAGGAGCATACTGCCAGTGGCCGTCGCCTGCGTTTTTGGCTCCCAGTCCGTCTTCCAAAAATTTGTTTACATCGAAATAAACTTCAACTTTATCATATTCCCAATGGTTATCTACCCCTGCTTTCCACGCCGGCAAGTGCTCGTCGTCGGCAACATCAACCAACAGATAAAAGAAGTTTTCATCGTACAATGCCTTCCAGTAAGCCTCAACACTAGGAGTTTCGCCCACAAAATCTTTTTCGATAAAAACCGGGGCAATACTGTTCCAAACCGAATCGATTTCGGCATCGACAACAGGTGCTATCTGTGTTTTGTAAGTATCGATATTTTGCTTGCCTGCCCAAGGTTGTACCGTTACCAAAACCGTATCGGGTTCAGAGTTATTATTCCAATCGGATACCCTTAGCACGATTTCAAAAACTGTTTCTTCACTAACCATGGGTGCAATAAAATAGCACAACGATTTATCGGGATTTTCAATTACGATTGAAGGTGAAAGTGTTTCCCATGCAAAGTCGATTTGATCGTTGTCGGGGTCGAATGATTCATTTCCATTTAATACAACCGTTCTACCCGAAAGCACTGTTTGATTACTGCCTGCATTGGCAATTGGCAGTTGATTGGCTGCCCGAACTGTAATTTTCACTTCGTCGGGAACGGTATTTTCAATGCCATCGTTAACCACCAACGAAAAAACAAAAGTGGTGTTTTCATTAACTTCGGGCGCAACAAATGTTGGATTTAGTACTGAATATGAGCTTAATACAATTCCCTCGGGAGCAGTCCATAAATAACTCAATTCTTGTTGATTTATAGCGTGCGAACGTGAACCATCGAGGCGTACCGTTTCTCCACCCATTACTGTTTGATCAATACCTGCATCGGCTATCGAAATGTCGTTAATCAGTTCATCAACCAAAGTTATGGTGCCGCAATCGTCCATGTTTGCCCACGATTCTCCATTGTCGCCATAGTTTTGCCAAACCTTACGGTTGCGGGCAACATCGTCCGGATCGCGATCGGTTATGGTAATGTCGAAACCAACAGCGCCTTGCTGCAACATTTTTTCCATGCTCAAAGCTTCGTTTTCTTTATTGATGAAAACTTGGTACGGGAAGGCATATTCAACCGTGTAATTTGCC
>JAFGAF010000384.1 GCA_016933815.1 Prolixibacteraceae bacterium | reverse complement strand
GTGCCCGGAACAGGACTCGAACCTGCACATCCTTGCGAATACTAGTCCCTGAAACTAGCGCGTCTACCAATTCCGCCATCCGGGCTTATGTGGCCGCAAATATAAATAATTTTAGCTTTACGCACCTCAATGTTTTTCATTTTTTGATTTTTTTTAAAAATACATTTTTTGTTGTCGGTAAGCTGCTGGCGGCATACCGGTTTCCTTCTTAAAAACTTTCGAAAAATGATGCCTGTCGCTGAAACCGCACTTTTCGGCAATACTTTCAATACTTTCCGAAGCATTGTGCATTTGTAAAATTGCTTTGTTAATTCGTACTTTCTGAATGTATTGTTGAATAGTATGCCCCATACTCTGCTTAAACAGGCGTAAAAACGAATTGGTTGCCATATTAACCATAAGACCTAAGCTATTATTAGTTAAATCTTTCCAATAATTCCTGTCGATATAATCAATAATTTTCAAAACACGTGGGTCGTTTGTGCGTTGCTTCCAAAAATCAACATCAACTTTCGAAAGCAAATTAAAAATCAATGCATATAATTTAACCGTGTACAAATGATCGAATATCCTCAGCTGTTCTATTGTATATTTCTGTAAATCAGCAATAAGCTGCAACAAAATATTGTCGGTCTCAAAAACATAAATATTGGGTTTCACATAATCGAGCCTTATCCCCAGGTTGAAATGAATAAAAAAATGATCAACCATGCCCCTCAACGGCAGCTCATTCAACTCACTAAATGTTTCAATACGACAGCCATTTAGCCCTTCGGCAGCGTTTTTCAACAATGCAGTTGAATAGGCAGTAAAAGGTGGAATCAATACTATTTTTGAAGCATCGAGTTCTATTGTTTTTCCTTGAAAATTGACACATGCACCCGCAACTGAATTGTAATAAATACGCCAAAACGAAAACGACAAATCATTGTATTCCCATTTGCTTAATTTCCAATATCGACAACAATGAACATCAATATCGGCTTTAATAAAACTTTGCTTAACATCCGATGGATCAACCCTTAACTTATAATTAGCCATTTAAATATAAATTACCAATGTTATTTTCCGACACAAAATATTAGTTTTAGTTATAGCAAACAAGCAACGGCATCATTATTTTTGATCAAATTAAAAATTGCACTTAAATATCATAACAACAAATACAATGGCAGCAATAAGAATTTCGGAAAATAGCGAGCAAAACACTCAAAACCAAGTTGTAATTGGGGTTTGCGCCACATGCGATCCGCGTATCGACAGCGAAGCACGACAACGCAGCGTAAACATTATTGAAATGGTGGCCAATAAAATTGCAGGAAAAATTACGGTTCCTGACACCAATAATGTAAAAATTGTTTGGTCGCCGGTTTTAATCGATGGCGAACAACAAGCCGACCAGGTAGCCCGACAATTTAAAGCACAAGGTGTTAACATTATTGTGTGCACTCCCGACACTTGGGCCTTTCCTCAATTAACACTAATGAGCCTCATGGCACATTTCCCCAAAAACACTCCTCTTAACATTACTTGTGGTAACAGTGCTCCAAAACCAGGGGTAGTTTTTGCCCATGCTGTAAACGGAGCCTTTGCCCAACAAGGCATACTTACCCACTTAAATATTGGCACATGGAGCGACAATGGCTTAAAACCTGAAATATCGGACACAACCATTCAAAATTTAATTGAATGGCTTTATGCTGCCGTAACTTTTACCGGATTAAAAGGCCGAAGGATTGTTTGTTTCGGACACGATTCAATGGGCATGGAAACCGCCCTCACACACGTAAATGCAACACGAAACACCTTTGGAATTGAAGTGAGCCGACTCGATATGAAACTATTGGCCGACAAGCTCAACAAAAACGATTACAACAAAAACGAGCTGAAAGAACTGCGAAATTGGCTCGAAAACAACCTAAAACAAATCGATATTTCGCAGAACAAAGGCAGCGAAAAACTCGACCAGTCGTTGGCCATGTATTTAATTATTCGTGATATTTTGAATGAATTGAATGCCGTTGGCGGTGCCTTTATGAACCAACTCGAATGGGGCAGCGACCGCCGCGGAAACCCACTGCCAATTTGCGACATGGCCGAATCACTTTTCAATTCAACTTTCGACCACAATGGCCCTAAAAATGTAATCCCATTCGGCACCGAAGCCGATATGCAAGGCACGCTAACAATGCTTTTTAAAACCTGGCTAACGGGCGGAAATCCTCCTCTTTTCATGGATTTCAGAAAAGTTTGGGAAGCCAACGAATTGCTTGCCAAAGCGCAACAACTTGGAATTAAAGTACAAGGTGACGAAATTTGGGCTTTAAAAGGAATTGTTGATGGCGACAACTCGGGTTCGGCAAGCTTAAACTGGGCCGGTTTGCCGGGCGAAAACAGTAAGCAACTGCTTAATAAAATTACCATGCCCGGTGCCGATTTGGGCTACTTCCCCGGTGGCGGCAACAGCGTTAACTTTGTTTCGCCCGGAGGCATAAAAGGCATTGCCAGTCGATTAACCTACAGCCACTTAAACGGCATGTTCAGTCTAATTTGGGACGAGGCTCAAACGGTTGACCTGCCCGAAAAATTGGCCGATTTTGTTGCCAACAGCTCTAACGTAACATGGCCACACAGCTGGATTGTTCCCAAATATGCTACCATGACCGAATACAAACAGTATGCACCAGCCAACCATTTTCACATGACATGGGGCTTAAAACCTTCGGTAATGCAATACTGGATGGATTTGAGTAACGTGCTATCGGTTGCCCCGTGGCAGGCCCGCCCAATGTTTATTGAAGGAACCGACCGACCACAACCGCTGATCCACCTCATTAACGGTGGCGAAAACCAAGCAAAAATACTAAGAGCAAAGGGAGCATAACAAAATGAAACCATTTTCGTGTTTAGCAATCGATATGGGTGCAGGCAGCATTCGAATTGTTCAAGGTGTATTCGACAAACAACTTACACTGAACGAAATTTATCGTTTCGAAAATGCATGTACCCTTATCGATGGCCACTTTCGCTGGGACATTGATCAAATTGGCCAAAAAATTATTCATGGAATAAAGTTGGCCTTTTCGCAAAGCAATTGGCCAATACTAAGTGCCGGTGCCGATTCGTGGGGCGTCGATTTTGTTTTAATTGGTTCAAATGGCGAAGCCTTGGAACATCCGATTGCATACCGCGACTCGCGCACCGATGGCATGAAAGCAATATGGAACAAAACAAAACCCGATTACGACACCTTTGTGCAAACCGGCATCAATTATAACATTTTCAATAGTTTGTATCAATTTTTAAGCATTCAAAACACCAACACCTTACAAAAAGCCAAGCACATCCTATTCATGGCCGATTACATCAACTATTTGCTATCGGGAAAAATCGCCAACGAATTAACACTTGCCTCAACCACACAAATGCTTAACATCGAAACCAAAGAATGGGATACTGAAATCACTTCTATTTTGGGGATAAGCAAAAAGTTGAGTACGCCAATAACCAAAGCAGGTCAAAAGCTCGGAACTTTACTTGCAACACCCAACATCAAGGCTGATCTAATTGCTGCAGCAGGTCACGATACTGCTTGTGCCGTTGCATCCATCCCAAATATGTCCGAAAATTCGATATTTATATCAACAGGCACCTGGTGCATAGTTGGGTTCATTGCTGATAAACCCATATTGAGTTACGAAGCTTTTACGGCAGGTATCACCAATGAGTTATGCTACGATGGAAAAATCAGGCCACTGACCAATGTAATGGGCCTTTGGCTGGTGCAACAACTGCGCAAAGCTTTTGGCCAAAAACACAGTTTCGACGAAATTGAAAACCTTGCCCAAAACGAAGCGGCAAACACATGCTTGATCGACACCAACGACCCGATTTTTTTCAATCCTGAAAACATGAAAGAGGCATTTGACATTCATTTTTTGAAAAACACGAAAGCACTACCCAGCTCCGAAGCTGAATACTATCGATGCGCCTACAACAGCATTGCAATTGCATTATGCAAAAAAATTATTCAATTTGAACAGATTGCTTATAAGAAATTCAGCAACATACGACTTATTGGCGGTGGGGCAAAATCGGGCTTACTCTGCCAACTCATAAGTAACTATACTGAAAAAGAAGTGATTGCCGGACCTGTAGAGGGGGCAGCTATTGGCAACCTAAAAATACAGGCTTTATCGTTGGGCAAATTTGCAAACAGCTCAGATATTGATAATTACATTGCTCAATCGATTGAGACTGAAACCTACCAACCTACTAAATTGAAGGATTTCCCCTTATGAGCACAGTAACAACCAGCACAACAACAAAAACCATAATAAAGCTTCCCGATATTTTGTTGAACCACCACAAAACCGACAAGCTAAAATGATGTCTGAACTTATCAATCAGATATGAAATGAGCGTCCACCAAGTCATGGCTCCCATTAAAAAACCGGCAACAAAAACAAATGGCGATCCCAAATGATAAATATCGAATACAATCTTAGCACTGGCAAATACAATAATATAAGTAAGAATCATTATAGGGTTTGAAAAAGCTATTGCCATAGCCGAAAACAAGCACTTCGACGGGCTGGTGCCTTTTCGTTTGTATTTACGTACTGCTACCAGCGGATTCGAAAAGAAGATGTATAAACCCAACGAAAACAAAGCAATTGCACCAATTAACTGAATCGCAGTTTGATGATGTCGGAGAAAATTTATAATGTACGAAACGCTAAAACCTGCAATTAGGGCCCAAATTGAATCAGTTAAAGCAATTCCGAGCCCGCTGTAAACCCCCGATTTGAAATCGCGGTTAGCAGTACGTTGAATCACCAAAACAGCCATTGGCCCAACAGGCAATGAAACCAACATGCCTGTTAATAATCCTTTTAATAATAAATCGACAACCATCTTCAGAAATATTTTGCAAATATAAAACCAGCAATACAATTAGTAATGCTAATTACCGTTTTTTCTTTATTTGAACGTTTGAATTATTATTTTTGCAGCGCATGAAAACAATTTTCACAATAATATACACTTCAGTTTTACTATTGTTATCGGGCTTTTCTTATTCACAAATAAGCAATGCTACAATTTACGGAACAATAACCGACACAAACGGCAAGCCTGTTGAAATGGCAAATGTTGCGCTAAAGAATTACCCGATAGGCACATCGACCAACCGTAAAGGCGAATATTTACTGCGCATACCTTCGGGGCGCGAAGTTGTAGTAGGCTTTTCGTCGCTGGGTTATAAATATCACGAAAAAGCATTTGAGCTAACAACCGAACAATCGTTCGAATACAATGTAACAATGGAATCGACGAACACCGAAATCGACGAGGTGGTGATTTCGGGTAACCGCCAAACCTCGGGCAACATTGTACGCATAAGCCCTAAGGCGGTCGATCGCCTGCCCGATGTGGGCATTGGCAGTGTTGAAGGGGTGATAAAAACATTACCGGGCGTAACATCGAGCAACGAGCTCAGCAACCAATATTCGGTAAGGGGTGGCAGTTTCGACGAAAACCTGGTTTACGTTAACGACATTGAAGTTTACCGCCCTTACCTGATTCGTGCCGGGCAACAAGAAGGCCTTAGCTTTGTAAACAGCGACATGGTTTCGTCAATTGAGTTTTCGGCCGGAGGTTTCGATGCAAAATATGGCGACAAAATGTCGTCGGTGCTCGACATAAAATACCATCGCCCTAGCGAATTTTCGGCTTCGGCTTCAGCAAGTTTTCTGGGAGGCAAGGCCCACATTGAGAATATCAGCAAAAACAAAAAATTCACCTACAACATGGGCATGAGGTATAAAACATTTCAATATTTGTTGGGCAGCCTCGACGAGAAAGGATCGTACAACCCTGTATTTTTCGATTATCAGGGCTATTTTACCTATGCACTCAGCCCCAAAATTGAACTTGGTTTTTTAGGAACTGCATCGTTGAACAAATACCAGTTCAACCCCAAGGAACGTGAAACAACAACCGGCATTTGGAACAAACAGTACAAACTGAGCGTATTGTTCGAAGGGCAGGAAATTGATCGTTTTCAAACATTTACAGGCTCATTCTACTTACAATACAACCCTACCCGCAATGCCTATTTAAAATTTATTGCAACAGCTTACACTACAAGCGAACAAGAAACATACGATATAATTGGCTACTAC
>JAFGAF010000383.1 GCA_016933815.1 Prolixibacteraceae bacterium | reverse complement strand
GTTATTGTAATGAAAGTACCACCTTTACCGGCGTTAATGATCGGAACTTTATTAGGAGGAATTTTTGCAGTAATTTTTCAACCCGATATCATTCGCGAAGTTGCCGGAACGGGAGATTATTCCTATGCAAAAGCATCGTATATTGGGGTTATGCAGGCCATGTTCGGCGACGTTTCGCTTTCGACACAAAACACAACAGTAAACGAATTACTGAATACCGGCGGAATGCGAGGTATGCTCAACACTGTTTGGCTAATTCTTACAGCCATGGTTTTTGGTGGAGTAATGGAAGCCGGCGGATTGCTCGAGCGCATCACCAAACCTATAATCAATTACGCAAAAACAACCGGATCGCTGGTTACATCAACAGTTATTACCTGTATCTTTTTCAATGCTACAGCTTCTGATCAATACATTTCGATTGTGGTGCCCGGCCGAATGTTCAAAGCATCGTATGCACAAAAGGGATTGAAACCCGAAGTTTTAAGCCGTACGCTCGAAGATTCGGGAACGATGACATCGGTTCTTATTCCATGGAATACTTGCGGCGCAACACAGGCCAAGGTTTTGGGCGTAGCCACTTTTTCGTATTTGCCTTTTGCTTTTTTCAATATAATCAGCCCATTAATGAGCATCATGTTTGCTTATCTAAACATTAAAATCAGACGAACGACAACTACTTCTGAAAAAGAAGCTAATTAATTGCAACTTTTTTTGATGTTAATTTGGTAAACAACCACCACATGCCAAAAATATAAAGGAAATAACTCCCTGAAATTTTTAATGCTATTAATTAAGCACAAAACGATAAGTAATGGTACCTGTTTGAACAGCCGGCGCATTCGGATCGGCATTAAAACGCGTTGCCATAGCAGCGTTTTGAGCAGCCCTTATCAAACCCTGATCGAGCGAAGTTGATCCTCTCACACCAGCATTGGCCTGAACAACGGCACCCTGATTGTTTACACGAATCTCAACCACCACAACGCCTTCTTCTTGTCCCGGATATTCAGGTTTTTTGAGATTTTGTGCCGAACGGCCGGTCAAGTTGTACGAAATTCCTTCGCCACCACCGGGGCCATAACGTTCGGCTCCACTGGTACCGGTTGTGCTCCCCTGGTTGTTACCACCATATGTAACACCCTGACCGGTTGAGTTTGTACCATTTTCATTTTGACCGTTACTGTTTCCGAAAACATTTTTTGCACGCGAGTTAATAGCATCGATACGGGCCAATTCTTCGGCACGCTTAATGCTGTCCTGCCTGCGTAGTTCGGCTATACGACGCAATTCGGCCTGCCGGGCTTCTTCAATTTTTTGGATACTGTCCTGCCTGCGTTTTTCGGCTTCGGCCAAGCGTTGCTGAATGATTTGTTGTTCGCGTTGTTTCTCAAGCTCTTCGCGTTTACGTTGTTCCTCGGCTTCTTTACGTTTTCGAGCTTCTTCTTCACGCTTTAAGCGTTCTGCTTCTTCTTGTTTTCTTTTGCCTTCGTCAATCGCAACAGTCTCTTCAAAATCTTGGGTCATTAATTCTTCTTTACCCTCATTAACATTTACGGCAGGGCTGGGAGGAGGTATAACCGGTGCAGGCTGCGGTGTAACTTGCTGTTGTTGTACTTGTTGCTGTTGAACAGGATTTGATTGCCTAGGAGCCGGTTCTGTTTTTCCCAAACCGGTATTCGAAGTGCCAAAATCGACCAAAACACCTTTCTCGTCGGGCAAAGGCAGTGGAGTAAAATAGCCAAAAGTAAACATCAATAGCAGTACGGCCACATGAAAAACCGTGGTAATGATGATACCTTCTTTATGTTTTTTAATATAACTCACAAAAATTATCGTTTTTCGGGACTGGTTGCCAAAATCATTTTGTAATTGTTCCTGCGGGCAATATTCATAATTTTCACCACCTCATCAATCGGCACTTGCTTGTCGGCATGAAGTGAGATGTAAATTTCATCGTCGGAGCCAACAATGCGTTGTAAAAATGGTTCAATTTCGTTGAATCGAACTTGTGTAAGACTCCCGTTATTGTTTATGTAATACTTCAAATCGTTGGTAATCGAAACCGTAGTAATTGGCTTAGCCTGTGTTTGATTATTGCTTTGGGGCAATAATAATTTTAGGGCGTTGGGCGCTATGAGCGTTGATGTTACCATAAAGAATATCAACAACAGGAAGACGATGTCGGTCATCGACGACATGCTGAATGAAGCATTGATACTATTTCGTTTTTTTAAAGCCATAAAAATTGGTTTATGCTGCCGGTTCGTTCAATAAATCCATGAATTCGGTTGTCGAATTTTCCATCTTAAAAACAAGGCTTTCAACCCTCGACACCAGTATATTATAAGCGAAGTAAGCCAGAATACCTACAATAAGGCCGGCTACAGTTGTAACCATTGCCTGATAAATGCCCGATGAGAGCAAGGTAACATCGATATTATTGCCAGCATTGGCCATATCGTAAAAAGCTTGAATCATGCCCATAACCGTACCTAAAAAACCGATCATAGGAGCACCACCGGCAACACTTGCTAAAACGGGTAATCCCTTTTCGAGTTTGGCAACTTCGAGGTTACCAACATTTTCGATAGCGGCGTTTACATCATTTAACGGACGGCCAATGCGGGTAATCCCTTTTTCAATCATGCGTGTAATTGGTTTATTGGCCGAACGGCACAAAGCCAAAGCTGAATCGATTTTACCGGCTTGAATGTTTTGCCTTATTTGGTTCATCAGGTTATTATCAACTTTCGATGCACGCATTAAAGCAATATAACGGTCACCAAAAATAAAAATGGCAATAACCGACAACAAAAGAATTGGAACCATTATCCAACCACCCTTTAAGGCTAATTCCCAGAACTTTAACGAAATACCTTCGGGTTCAACTGCCAAGGCTGCTGCGGCCTGATTGGCTTGTAACAAAATAAGAGCTATCATATCAAATTAATTTTTTACTGATTTTTCAAACGTTATATTTTGCTTTTTATTTCGATGTATCCAACAATCGTATACAAAAACAAAAAAAAAGCGCTACGACCCAAAAATAAAGAAAGATATTATTATTACGGCTTTCGCAGGCATTTTTTTATCACTTCTTCTTGAACAGCTTTCTAAATCGGCGGCTTATTCCTTCTTTATACCGTTTAAGCAGTTGATCGAAACTATTGAACTCATCGCTGTAGGTAAAACCCACACCCTGCGTATATGGATCGATTATATAGTTCAGATAATCGTTAGAATGGTGATAAGCTTTAAATTGCAATCTTCCGTTTTCGGTAAGTTTTACTTTTACATCAAAATCGCCCACAAAATTATTGTTATTATTTGCATTAGTGCTATTTACGTTGTTAGCAATGTTTCCGTTAATGGTTACCCTGTCGTTCAATATTTGGGTACTTAAGGCCAGTTCAATCTGGCTGTCGGTAAAATCGTTTCCGGGGCGCCATTTAAAGCCAAAATCGGCCCAATCGGTTATTTGCGAAAACCAGTTCGACAGTTGATTTGAAATTAAGTCGCTGGCAGTAGCTCCAACCAAATCGACCCCGGCTTCGGTTGTTGGCCTCCCTGCAAAATATTCGGGAGTATAAAAACGCCCCAACATCAACAAGGAAATTACCTGCTTATTAACATCTTCGGAAGTAACAATAAGTTGATTTACCTGATCTTTAACCCGTTCTTCGGAGGAAGGTAAATCGATTGAAAAGTCGATTCGGGGCTGGGTAAGGCTTTCGGTTAGCTTAATAATACAATCAACTTGAACCCTTCGTGTGAGATCAATATCTTCGTAAGTATTTACGATCAAATCTTTAAGGGTAGTTTTTAAACCATAAACTGCTGCAATATCGATTATGGCGTCGTACGGATCGCCAACCCACTCGATGCTGCTTCCACGTTGAATCGAAAAACGTTTATTGATAACATTTTGCAACGTGAATAAATAGTCGCCCTGTTCAATAATATAGTTACCATAAAGGTTAAGGTTGAAGTTTTTATCAATCTTCACTTTAAGGTTGCCATTTCCCTCCCCTTTAATAACATCACCAATTTGCGAATTGAAAATTAGCTGAACTTTAGCCTCGGGCGTTATTTCAACATCAAAATCCATGTTTAAGCCCGAGGTAACTACATTATAGGCTCTTTTGTCTGTTTCATCTTCGGCAATATTTATAAACTCTATAAAATCGTACTTAACGGCATTTTCGCTTGTTTCGAACGGAATATTGATGCTGGTACCTTTTTCGGTGCGAATATCACCTCCAATTAAAGTTTCTTTCATATCGCCCCTAATTACCACATTACCTTTGGCAAAACCTTTTCCGTAAAAATATTCGTTATGTTCCGATGTTGTATTTAAAACCAATAGGTTATTGGTTTCAACAGCCATATTAAACTTCATTTTATTAAATGTGTGATGACTGATTGAACCGTTTAAAACCGCAGTGTTTTTGTATTGATCGTAAAAATTCAAGTTGGAAAAAATGATTGAATCGTTTCGAAAATAAACCGGATCGGTAAAACTGTAAACCGTATTTAAAAAAGTTAAACCCAAACCTGTTTCTTCAACAGGTGTTAGCATGCCATCCATCATTAAATGACTTAAACTGCCGTGTAAATGCACATTTCCTTTAACCGCTCCATGAAAATGGTTAAAAGTTGAAGGCATAAAAAAATCGAGCACAGTAACCGGTGTATGATCGAAAAGCAAACCAAGATCGAGGCGGCTGTTTATCGGATCGATTATCCCTGAAGCCTCTACCAACTCTTTGTTGTTGTTAACAATGCTAAGATATGAAACCAGGTTATTGGAATCGGGATCCCAATTACTTTCAAGCTTCAAATCGCCCAACAATCCATCCTGATATGCAAATCTTTCGATATTCAAATCGAGATTGAGCATAAATTTTCGGTAAAGGTCTTTTAATTGTGCTTTTGCATTAATTTTTCCAGAAAAATCGTTACGCCCCATTAAAGGCTGTATTAATCCAAAATCGAGGTTTAACAAATTTACATTCAATGCTGTTGTTTCGTTTTGAGCAATTCCTCCTTCAATGTAAATATGCTGATCGTTTCCAAACATGTGAATGCCGTTGAAATCGATTGCTGTTGAATCGATTTTAAGAAAGCTTTCATCGATATTCCAAACCGAATCGGCTATTACAACAGCCGAAGGTTTAATACTAACATTGATGTTTGGATTCGATAATTCGTTTTGCACAAAATAAGTTAAAGTACCGATGCTTCCGCTGTAATTGTTTTTGTTTTTCAAATTGTTCCAATTCAAATCAACAATTAAACTATCGTTTTGTGCTTGAGAAGCCAATGTAAGATTGTACAAATTGAGTTGATCGTTCAATCTAAACTTTTCGCATTTTGTATCGCATAGAAGTTGTTGTTTATTGGCCAAAAATTTCAAGCTTAGCTGTTCAACGCCCTTGTTCCCAATTCGGGCAAAGGGTACAAATGTTTCGAGCAAAAAGTTGTTTTGTGCCGGATGATAATATCCACTTAGCGTAATATCAGGGTCGAGGTAATAATTGGGGTCGATGAGCCTTAAAATCGGTTCAAGGTTTTTCAATTGAAAAATATAATCGAAATGGTTTACATCGTTTGTCATATCGACATTTTTTGCAACCGATGAGGGTAAATAATGTTTATAAAACCTGATTAACGAAGAATGGATATTTGCAAAATTGTAATGCCCTGTAATATCGCCATCCACTAAATCGCTACGGAACCTTATTACACTGTAATCGGTGCCAGGGTTATTGTACAATGTCGCTTTTGAAATTTCAAGTTCGTCGATATTGTTTTTATACTTCAAATTGGTGAGCGACAATTGTCCTTTAACATTATCAATTTTATCGCCTTCGAAATTTGCATCGATTAATGCCGAAGCTACTGCTCCCGGATTATTGAAAACATTTAAGGCGTCGAGGTTGACATGTTCTACGTTAGCAATAAATTCAAAAACAGGCAATTGCGGAACCAAATCAAGTTTTCCGTTAAAACCCATTTTCAGGTACTGATCGTTTACCGAAAACATTCCCACAAATTGTTCGTTGCTAATGGTCCCATCCAAATCGATGTTATTGAAACGATAGTTGTTGATATCGAGTGCTTGAACCATTCCATTGAATATCAAATCAAAGTTCGACTCCTTATCGATTGTACCATCAACACTTCCGCTTAACGAGAGTTCGTTTAGTATTTCGCTGTCGAAAATTTCGCCTACCTTCAGGTTTTCGGCATTTAACTGTCCGTTAATGGTTAATTTGCCTTTGTTTTGTGGTTTGAACGAAATATCGGTGCTTACTTTTCCAAGATTACTGTATGCTGTTCCGTAAGCAACAAAATCGTCGACAAAACCTGTAAAATTACCACTGTAACTAAACTCACCCAAGTTATTAAAGAAATCGGGCATGTTGTTGATGGCATTTTTGATTTTGGGTGGCAGACTTAAGTTCCTTATTTCCATAAGGTTGGCATACGACTCGTTTAAGTCGAAAAATATGTATGTCGATTTAAAATCGGGTAATCCGTTCAAATAAATATTTCCGTATAGTTTTGTAAAGTCGCCAACACTTAATTTAAAATCCCGACAATGCATATCGGCTAAACTACCATGAACACGACCTTCGAGCATTGCTCTAAAATCATAGCCTTCGAATAAATCGAGCACAAAGGCAATATCCCCAAAACCAAAATCCAAGTTATTGATTTGTGCATCGAAAATAATATCGTTAATACTGCCTGTTTCGAAAAATTTAATAAAATCGATTTTAATTGAATCGGACTGTAAACGAGAATGCTTTGTGTGAGTTTTCAAGCTTTTAACCATTAATTCATTTTGCCGGTAATCAATATGGGCCGAAAAATCATTCAAATGCAAGGTGCTTCCGGTATTGAACGAAAACTTTTCAACATTAACGCATATTTCATTTTCGGGTAAAATTTTTAAAGCTGAAATTTTTAAATCAACAT
This sequence comes from Prolixibacteraceae bacterium, assembly GCA_016933815.1. Taxonomy (GTDB): domain Bacteria; phylum Bacteroidota; class Bacteroidia; order Bacteroidales; family Prolixibacteraceae; genus Roseimarinus. The sequence goes on along the minus strand of JAFGAF010000383.1, from coordinate 5,366 downwards.
TTTTAAAACTTGTTAGCTGCTGAATATCAACTGGAAGTCCGTTCTGATTGTATTCAATCTGTCCATTTTCGATTGAAATACCTTTAACAGTGAAAGCCCATGCAGAAGTGCTTGTATCGGTTTTGGACTCAGGAAGCAAATCAAGTAAAAAATCGAAGTTGTAGGCGCTATCGGTTTTATCAACATTAATGACAGGCTTTTTCAATTGAATTTCGCTGAAACTTATTTTTTTGTGCTTAAACGAAAGGGAATCGATGTCGGCAACAATTTTATTAATGAAAAATAAGGTGTCGTTTTGCTTATCGGCCAAATATACATCCGAAACAATAATTTTTCGGAAAAAAGAAATATTAACTCGCCGAATGCTTATTTCTGTTCCGGTTTTTTCTGAAATGTTTTGTGTAATTTTCGATATAACAGCAGTTTGAACATACTTACTTTGCAAGGCAACATAGGCAGCACTTACTAATAAAAGCAATACGCCAATTACCACAACTACTATTTTAACCGATTTTTTAATACTTTTGCCCTCCGTATTTTAACACGTTACAAATTAATATAATTTACCTCAAAATATGGCTTAAAAGCAACAAAAAAGCCATACCAATTTTATGAATAGCAACAATAAAATTACCATACTTGGTATTGAGTCGAGCTGCGACGACACTTCGGCTGCAATTATAGAAAACGGAAGCATCAGGTCGAATATTATTGCAGGCCAAAAGGTTCACGAAGCTTATGGTGGCGTTGTACCCGAACTTGCATCGCGAGCCCACCAACAAAACATCGTTCCGGTTGTTGATCAAGCCATTAAACAAGCCGGCATTTCGCTAAGCAAAATTAATGCCATAGCTTTTACGCGTGGACCCGGTTTATTGGGTTCGCTGCTTGTTGGTACTTCGTTTGCAAAAGGGCTTTCGCTATCGCTAAATATTCCAATAATTGAGGTAAACCATTTACAGGGGCACGTATTGGCTCACTTTGTTGACCAAGCCGGACAAACAAACCCCAAGCCGGCTTTTCCTCACTTATGCCTGTTGGTATCGGGCGGAAACTCGCAAATTATTCTGGTAAAAGATTACCTCGATATGGAAGTAATTGGACAAACCATTGACGATGCTGCCGGCGAAGCCTTCGACAAATGCGCAAAAGTTATGGATATGCCTTATCCGGGTGGACCATTAATTGATAAACTTGCTCAACAAGGCAATCCCAATGCAATTGCATTCAACAAACCTCGTATCGAAGGACTGAATTACAGCTTTAGCGGACTTAAAACCAGCTTTTTGTATCATTTGCGCGATGCTCTTAAAATCGATCCCGAATATATTGACAAGAACAAAGCCGATTTGTGCGCTTCGTTACAAAAAACCATTGTTGACATTCTTTTAGGAAAGTTGATCAGGGCCTCGAAAGAAACCGGAATAAAAACCATAACTGTAGCCGGCGGTGTATCGGCCAATTCGGGTTTGCGAAACGAATTAATGTTGCAAGCACAAAAGCATAAATGGCAACTTTTTATTCCCAAACTTGAATACACCACCGATAATGCAGCAATGATTGCCATAACCGGATATTATAAATATTTGAAAGATGAATTTGCCAACCACGATCTCACTCCTTATTCGCGGGTTGCTATTTAGCAGTTGGCTTTTTACTGCTACAAATTACTGAGCAACAACACCAAATGCTCCCAAAACTTTTTAACCGAAGCAATATTCAGCCTTTCGTCGGGCGAATGAGCGCCTAAAATGGTTGGGCCAAACGAAACCATATCCAATTGAGGATATTTTTCGAGGAACAAACCACATTCGAGACCGGCATGAATTGAACGTACCTTAGGAGCATTCCCAAAAAGCTTTTTGTAAGTATCAACAGCAATTTTAAGCACCGGCGAATCGGGGTTGGGAGTCCAGCCGGGATAACCGTCGCTGTGACGAACTTTAGCTCCGGCAATTTCAAATAAGGCCATCACCTGATCGGCAACCATAATTTTACCGCTTTCAATCTCGCTACGTTGGCTGGTAGTAACCACAACAGCATTATCAACATCCATTTTAACCGATGCAAGGTTAGTTGAAGTTTCAACCATTCCGGGCATACGCGAACTCATACTTTGAACCCCGTTTGGACACAAAAACAAAGCATTTATCAAATTTATTGCCGAAGCATCGTCAAAAACAAATTCGGTAGGGTTTGTTGAACCATGATCGATTTTTAACGCAGGCTCATTCAATGCATATTCAACAGCAATATCGTGTTTAAAAATATTGAAATCGGCAACAAGATTTTCTTTGTACCCATTTTGAACCATAACAATTGCACAAGCCTCGCGGGGGATAGCATTTCGCAAATTTCCTCCGCTAATTTTTGCCAGGCGAATGCCATAATGATGGTATGCAAGCCAAAGGAACCTGGCCAGAATACGAATGGCATTTCCACGGCCTTTGTTGATGTCGTCGCCCGAATGCCCCCCTTTCAAGCCCGATATACTCAGTTTTATCGGGAAAAAACCAGCAGGTACTTTTTCTTTTTTATACGGAAAATTAGCAAGGGTATCAATTCCACCTGCACACCCGATAAAAATCTCGCCTTCGTCCTCCGAATCGAGATTTAACAATACTTTACCATCGAAAAAGCCCGGTTGCAGTGCAAAAGCTCCGGTAAGACCCGTTTCTTCGTCAACTGTAAATAAACATTCAATTGGCCCGTGTTGTAAGTTTGTATCGGCCAAAACAGCCAACGATGCAGCTATTCCAATGCCACAATCGGCACCCAAAGTTGTTCCTTCGGCCTTAACCCACTCACCGTCGATATAAGGCTTAATGGGATCGGTCATAAAATCGTGCTCAACATTACTGTTTTTTTCGCACACCATATCGAGGTGCGACTGTAGTACTACAGCCTGTCGGTCTTCAAAACCAGCCGAAGCCGGCTTGCTGATGAGCACATTACCGGCTTCGTCTTTTTTGATCTTCAAACCTTTCTCGGCAGCAAAAGCTTCCAAAAAGGCAATTATTTTTTCTTCGTGTTTCGATGGGCGGGGCACTTGGCATATTGCTTCAAAATAATTCCAAATGCTATTGGGTTGTAAATTATTTAACTTTCTTTCCATACTTTTTTGTTTTGAGGCATAAAAGTATAAAAATTAGCGATCAATTTACAAGATTTCCAATTTTCACCCCAATGTAAAATGTGCGCGGTGCAACAGGCCCATACATATAGGCCGGGTCGCGATCGATTCCCTTATCAAAATCGTTTTGATAAGCGTTAAACAAATTTTTTACGCCACCGTACCATTGCATGGTTGCACCGTTAAGTTTTATGTTATATCTGAATTTTAAGCCAAGATCGAAGAATTCATCCGAGTTACGCAACTCACCCAAGTAGGGATCGGTATTGGGACCAAAATACGGCACCAACATTTTACCTGTATAATTACCTGTTGTGGAGAGCTTAAGCTTTTTAGTCACCTCCCAATCGACAGCAAAAAAGCCATAAGTATCGGGCGTTCTGAAGAATCGTTTTTCGTTGAATTCCTGAGCTTGATCGTATATGCTTTTTTGAATGGTGAAGCCCGAATTGAATGAGATCATGCGCGAAGGTTTCAGTTTTAGCTCAATGTTCAAGCCACTTACCGTTGCACCATCTTCGGCATTAACACGAGTATATAAAACAGTTCCGTTTTCGTCGGGAGTTCCAATTTCGTTAACAAAGGGATTGCTCAAACGGGTATAAAAACCTTCGACCAACAAACCGGTAAAAACAGGCCCTATTAAACCATTGTAATCGAGCGACAGCATTGTGCTGTGGCTGGTTTCCTGCTTTAAGTCGGGGGCATTTACATTGATAACCTGTCGAGAGCCCGACGTTTCGATATGTAAATCCTCGTCGAAAATTTGGGGAGCCCTGTAACCTTGCGAATAACTTACGCGAGCTTGTAATTGTGAATGAATACTGTACATTAAACTGAGCCTTGGGCTAAAAACATTACCGGTTTTAGCTTCGGCATCGGGCTTTGCATTGTCGACAACCCGATAATGGTCGAAACGCCCGCCTACGGCAATTTTTGCTTTATCGAGCTGTACATCGTACTGGGCAAAAGCACCCGAAGTAAGCAAAGCTTGATCAGACACCAGCGTATTGCCAACCTGCGGCACTTCAATAATAGTATTGTCTTCAATTACTGCATTTTCGTAATCGGGGTAACCCAGTTTCATGTCGGTTAGGTACGAGCCGGTGTGCTCGAGGCCTGTAATAAGCGAAGCATATGAAAAGTTCGCTTTGTACTGCGCACCAACATTATAAGTACGATCGACAGAATTGCCGTAATCGCTTAACGACTGATTGGCGCCATAGTACGAGTCGCGATCAAGAAACTGACCAGCTCCAAAAACGGTAAGCAAATCGTAATCTCTAAAATACTGTTCATAAGCCATTGAAACGGTTTGAAGGTTATGATCGACAGCCTCAGCCACGTCGCGTTGATGCAAGGGTAAATCATGTTTATTGCCCCCTGCCCTTTCTTCTTTAATGGCAAAATAATCGACACTTAATTTGTTACGATAACCAAAACGGTGAAAAAAACGCGAGCCAAGAGTAAGGTTATTCATAGGCGAAATCTCAGAAAAACCATCGGCATTTGCATCAAACATGCCCCTGTCGCGAGTAAATCCGTAAACAGTGAGACCTGTTTTCAGATCGGCAGAAACAATTGAAGTATTGAAGTTTACCGAATAATCGGCAGATAGTTTTTGTTGTTCAACACCAACACCTAAAGCCGAATAATTAAAACCAATTTCGTAACTGTTTTTAACGGGATCTTTCAATAAAATATTGATGGTACCGGCAATTGCGTTGCTACCGTACAAAGCAGAACCTCCACCCCGCACCACTTCTACTTTTTCGATCATATTGGCAGGTATCAACTCGAGACCATAAACTCCGGCCAAACCACTGAAAACCGGTCTGCTGTTGATCAAAATTTGCGAATACGGACCTTCCATGCCGTTCATTCTAATTTGTGTAAACCCACAATTCTGGCAATTGTTTTCGAGCCTCAAGCCCGGCGAAAAATTCAATCCTTCGCTTAACGTAACCGACTGTGTAACGGCAAACAAATCGGACGAAATGGTATTCACGATAACAGGTGCCTGAGTACGCTTTTGTTCTCCTCTATCGGCTGTAACCACCAACTCATCGAGATGCATTACATCTTCTTCGAGTTCAAACTTAACTTCAACAGTTTCTTTTGATTTTAAGGTAACCTTAACTTCGGCAGACTTATAACCAACAGCCGATGCTTTAATTGTATAATCGCCTTCGGGCAAATTAACCATCTGGTAATGGCCTGTTTCGTCGGATAC
>JAFGAF010000382.1 GCA_016933815.1 Prolixibacteraceae bacterium | reverse complement strand
AGTTTAGTGCTGATATTAAAAATCGCTGATGGGCAAAATTCAGCCAATAAATGGCGTGGCCCTTTGGCAAACGGAATTTACGATCAGCCAGGTTTGCTTGATGAGTGGCCGGCCAACGGCCCTGAAATTCTGTGGGTTTACGAAGGCTTGGGCAACGGGTTTTCATCGCCTGTTTTTGCCAATGGTAAAATATACTTAAGTGGTGAAGTTGATACCTTGGGATACATTTTTATTTTGAACGAAGATGGAAGTCTTATCATAAAATATGCTTATGGCGAGGAGTTTACGCGCAGTTATCCCGGTAGCCGTTCAACCCCAACAGTAGTTGGTAGCATGTTGTACATGCATTCGGGCGAAGGAAAGGTATTTTGTTTGAACGAAGCTGATGGTCAAAAAATTTGGGAAAAAGATCTTTTTAACGATTTTGATGGTGAAAACTTGCGCTTTGGTGTGACTGAATCGTTGGTTGTTGAGGATGATTTAGTGTATGTTACACCTGGCGGGAGCAAGTATAGCCTTGTTGCTTTAAACCGCTTTACTGGCGATGTTGTTTGGAGCGTAGAAGCCAATAACGGACTTTCGGCATACTGTACACCTTTGCTTTTCGAATTCAATAACGAAAAAATGCTTACCACCATTATGGGCGATAAAATTATTGGTGTTAACCGTCAAAGTGGTGAATTGCGCTGGACCTATGATTATCGTAACCAAAGGGGTATTCACCCAAATACACCAATTTATCACAATGGCGGTTTGTATTGCTTTAGCGGATATGGCTATGGTGGTGTTAAATTACAAATTGCCCCCGACAATAAAAGTGTTGAAAAGAAATTCTGGAGCGATGTGGCCGAAACCAAAATGGGCGGAGCTGTATTGCTCAACGGTGTTATTTATTCATCGGGCGATACCAACAGGGGTTGGTATGCTGTTGATTGGAATACCGGTGAAGTGCTTTATCAATCGAAAGATTTGGCCAACGGTGTTGTTATTTCTGCAAATGGTCTTTTGTACAAATACACCGACAGGGGTGAGCTGGCTTTGGTGAAACCGGGTGATAATTCTTTCGAAATAATCAGCAAAACCAAAGTTGAACATGGTACAGCGCAGCATTGGGCGCATCCGGTAATCTACAACGGAGTTTTGTATGTAAGGCATGGTAATGCGTTAATTGCTTACAAAATAAGCTGAGCCTGTTTTATTGCATTTCGAAATATTCAAAAGCATCAATCAAATCGAGGTAAACACCATCGAATTTTGCTTCAATAATTTTATCGAGGTAGGAGTTGGTTTGTCCGTAAATTATTGATTTCCATTCGGTATGCCAATAGTGAACTTTATAATTGCCTTCCCAGTTTTTGTTTTCTGTTTGAAGCCATTCCGGTTCGCCGGGTTTCCAGCTTTTTTGCCAATAGTAGCGGTAGTTTTCGGCTTCGCCAATGCTCAAGTAACAAATTACAAGCCTTTTACTGCCATTTTGCTTTGTCTTTAAGCTTTCTATTTCGTTTGCTGTTAAAATCTCGTCAAAAAGAAATAAATCAATAATCAGTAAATCGTAATTGGTTTGTGTAAGGGCCTCAATAAAATCTTTTTTATTTGAAAAATTTTCGGGGTTAATCAGGTACAAAAAATTTTTGGCTTCTGTAATGTTGTTAATGTCTTGCTCGTTTTGGTTGAAGGGTTTGGCTGGAAAATCGGGTATGTTATTCAATTCGCGCTTGTTGGCAGCAAACGAAATAAAGCCGTGTTGCTGATTTCTATTGTACGAATCGAACATATTTTCTTCGCTGTGGCAATAATCGGTTGTGAGTACCTCAATGTTGTTGTTTTCGCACAAAATGCATAATTGAAGCATGTGTTCGGTTTCGCTTGCCGGAGTTGGTTTGTTGTCGGCATTGTAACCGTAAAAAAGATCTTCGCGACCTGTAGCATCAATGTGTGCAATATAGTCGAGTTGTAATTCACCATTGGCATAGCCTGTGTTGGTAATCAGTTCCTGTCCGTTTTGCGGAATAATAATGAATTTGCTATTGTTGAGTTGCGAATAATCTGCAATTTCGATCACAAATTTGCGCATTTCGTGACGGTAGTCAATAGTTGTTTCTTCGTCGGGTTTGCAGCTCATACAAAAGCTTAATATGCACAAAACCCAAAAGTAAAATATCTTATTCATTTATTGGGTTGATGCGTTTGTGAAACAGGTACCTTAGTGCAAAAATAAACGACAGAATAAAAAATGATATCTCGGTTTCCTGAGGCCAAAAAAACATGGCCAGAATTATGGTGCAAATTACTATAAATGCAACACTAACCATGCGGTGCTTTTTGCTTTTGTTTTTCAAAAATACCGATACCATAAAAATGCTTTGAGCAGGCAGCATCCACAGTATATTCATGTTGTAGTTGGTAGCCGAATGGTCGGTGCCAATCCACATAAAAAGCAAGAAAAGGCCGGCCACAATTCCAATGCTGTTTATAACTAAATCGAAGCATTTAAGGTAGCGCTTGGTGCGTATCTCGAACAAAGTTAGTAAGCCGGTTAATAAAAAAAGCAGGCTAAAAATCAGGGCAGGGTCGGTAAGCAGGTTATAGCTGAAAATGAGCTTTGAACTAAGAAAACGGCGTTCGGTACTTACCAATTTATGTTCTTGATCGTTGCGCTTTACTGTAGCATTGTTGAAGCTCATTTGCATTTGCTCGGGCAAAAACTGGTATTCGAAAGGGCTTGCAATTTTATCCGACGAGTAGCCCAAAATCAGGTTAATGCCAAATCTGGTCCATGGGGTGTGGGTTAGGTATGGGAAAAGCATTTGCCTGAACGATTGCTTACGATCGGGGGTGTTAAAATCAACTTCGCCGGTGCAAGCTTCAACAACAATATCGCGAATACGGGTTGCGCAATTGTCGTAAAAAAAATCGTATTTGTAAAAGCGGTTTTCGGGCAAAAGGTTGGTTTCGAGCAATTCAAAAGCACGTTGTTTTTCATTGAGGTTAAGATCGAGGGTTTGTCCGGTTACACCTATCTTGCGGTAATCGTATTCGTTAATGAAACGGCGTGCTGTAGTAACAGTTAGCATATAGTCTAGCCTGCCGCGTATGAACAACCAGTAAAAATTAGGAGTGTTAAAATCGAAAGTGCCATAGTTGTAAAGCCGGTCGATGCCTTGTGCGGGGTCGCTTACCCACAAAGCGCTATGGCCAAAGCCGGCATAAAGTTCGCTGCCAGGTTCGCAAGTAAACATTATTATTTTTGAATTTTTGGAAAGTTGGGGCAGGTTTATTTGGGCTATGCTAAAAATGCTTAAAAGCAATAAGCTGGTAATAAGAAATGATTTTCGAAACATGGCTTAAATTTTTTTTTGACACTTGGGCGAAGATACAAAAAAGAAAAACTGTTTTTTTATTGCTGCTCATGTGTACCTTAAAAATGTGAGTTTTGTACTAATTTCCAAACAAAATTGTTTAAAAGCAAACATGCTCAATTAAAGCCGTTCGTCTTTTATTAAGCCTATATAATCAAATGGCTAGTTTTTCTTTTTCAATATTTTTATTATCCGGTTGTACATTATTTCTGACATATTCCAATTATAACCATCAAAGTTTACCGTATTTGTAAATTGAATGACGACAACATCTATGTCCTTATGGTATTTGGCAATAGTTTGGTATCCTGGTATTAAGCCTGTATGCTCAAACTTGTAAATTGAGGAATAGATTTCTTGTTCTTTTTCATCTCTAAAAGCAGTTCCGTCGTTAAGTGCTCGAATAAATATGCTCAAATCTTCTGCTGTTGCAAGTAATGAGCCTACATTATCGGTTTTTAAATCGGTATCATAGCCTACATAATAGCCGCTCATTACATCATCAATGTTTACATCTTGAATTGACCAAAAAGTGTGTTTTAAATTTAGTGGATCTAATATTTCTTTTTGAATATATTGAAATTTATTATATCCAAGAACACTGTTCATTATTATGCCAATTAATAAGTAATTGGTGTTTGAATATTCATATTCTTCATCGGGTTCAAAGTTAGCGGGTAAATCCAATACAAGAGCAAGTTGTTCATCTTCTGTCTTTTTTGGATTCGCCCAATACATATAGGTGTCGGTATAGTTTGGAATGCCACTTCTGTGTTTAACCAACATGCGCAAAGTGATTTTATCTGCATATTCTATTTTGGCGTTTAATTCAGGCAAATAGTCTGCAATTGTTTTGTCTAATGATAATTTTCCATCTGAAACCAGTTTTGCAACCGCTAAAGCATTATACAATTTACCTACGCTGGCAATTTTAAATAGTGAATTTGGGTCAGCCGGGGTTTTACTTTCTCTGTTTTTATAGCCAGAAGAATAAAAATCTGATTGGTTGCCATTTTTGTTTACGCAAACAATAATGCCATCAAAACCGTAATCAGCAGCTTTATCAACTTGTTCCTGAACCGTGTTTGGAATGGGCTTTGTCAAAGCGGTTATTATAGGCCACGGAACAAAATACAAGGAGATTATTGTTCCCAAAAACAATAAAATTCTAATTATTTTTTTTGATATATTTTTTGACATTTTTTTTCTGTTTTTAATTAGCCATATTCTGAAATTGTATTTTGCGTAGCGGATCAAGGTGCGCTTGTCTGTCCCCAAGAACAAGAACAATTGGGGCGAGAATCCTAGCCAAGCATATCACTGCAACCGCTTGAAATTTACAAAGCCTATGTTATGGGTTAGGGCTTTTTATAAATAATCCCATCAATGTAAGGTATTGAAGTTAAAAATTACATATTCGTATATAATGTTTAAAAATAATAATAAATATCAGATATTTAGGTATTTGGCCTGTTGATAACTGTTTTGGCCAAAAAATCAGCTTTTCGTTATATTTGTGCAAATTTGATAAAAAAAATGCAGGAACAAGTAAACTACACCGAAGATTCCATAAAAACACTCGATTGGCAAGAGCATATCAGGCGCCGCCCTGGTATGTATATTGGTAAGTTGGGCGACGGTTCACAGGCCGACGATGGTATTTATGTGCTGCTCAAGGAAGTAATCGATAACTCGATTGATGAATTTATGATGGGCAACGGCAAAAAAATCGAAGTAAAGGTTTCCGACGAAATGGTTTCCATTCGCGATTTTGGCCGTGGCATTCCCCTTGGCAAGCTGGTCGATGTGGTTTCAAAAATGAATACCGGTGCCAAGTACGATTCAAAGGTCTTCAAAAAATCGGTAGGGCTTAACGGAGTAGGGGTGAAAGCTGTTAATGCTTTGTCGTCGAGCTTTACCGTGCGTTCGTTTCGCGAAGGCGAGGTTAAAGAAGTAAGCTTTTGCGGAGGGGTAATTACCGATGAAAAAGCATTGGGCAAAACCGAAGAACCAAACGGTACTTATGTTGAGTTTAAGCCCGATGAAAACATTTTCCGAAATTATCATTTCATTACCGACTATGTTTCGTCGATGATGAAAAACTACACCTTTTTGAATGCAGGCTTAACCATTGAGTTCAACGGCGAACGTTTTCATTCGCGTAACGGATTGCTCGACCTGCTCAACGAACACATGGACAGCGAACCGCTTTATCCGGTAATCCATCTTAAAGGCGAGGATATTGAGGTGGCAATAACCCATGGCAATCAGTATGGCGAAGATTATTATTCGTTTGTAAACGGACAGCATACTACGCAAGGCGGAACGCATTTGATTGCTTTTAGAGAGGCTTTGGTTAAAACCATTCGCGATTTTTACAAGAAAGATTTCGACCCTTCAGATATTCGGGCATCGATAATTGCTGCGGTAAGCATAAAAGTTGAAGAGCCGGTGTTTGAGTCGCAAACCAAAACCAAGCTGGGCTCGAAGGATATTGGCCCCGAAGGCCCTTCTGTTCGAAATTTTGTGGTAAACTTTGTTCAAACCGAACTCGATAACTACTTGCACAAACACCCCGATGTATCAGAGGTGTTGTTGCGCCGAATTGTGGAGTCGGAACGTGAGCGAAAAGCCATTTCGGGCATTAAAAAATTGGCAAAGCAACGTGCAAAAAAGGTAAGCCTTCACAACAAAAAATTGCGCGACTGCCGCATTCATTATAACGAAAAAGACGAACGTAAAACCGAATCGAGTATTTTTATCACCGAGGGCGACTCGGCCAGTGGCTCAATTACCAAAAGCCGCGATGTGAACACCCAGGCTGTATTCAGTTTAAGGGGTAAGCCGCTGAACTCGTATGGATTAACGAAAAAAGTAGTTTACGAAAACGAAGAATTTAACCTTCTGCAAGCAGCTTTGAACATTGAAGACGGTCTCGACGATTTGCGTTACAACAAAGTAATAATTGCCACCGATGCCGATGTTGATGGTATGCACATTCGCTTGTTGCTGCTTACCTTTTTCTTGCAATTTTTCCCCGAGTTGGTCAAAAAAGGGCATTTGTACATTTTGCAAACGCCTTTGTTCAGGGTGCGTAACAAGCGAAAAACATATTATTGCTATTCGGAAGAAGAAAAACAGCAGGCCGTAAAAAAATTGGGTGCCGGTCCCGAAATAACACGCTTTAAAGGTTTAGGCGAAATTTCACCCGACGAATTTTCTGTTTTTATTGGCGAAGATATTCGTTTAGAGCCTGTTAGTTTGCATAAAGGCGATTCGATAAAGCAAATACTCGAGTTTTATATGGGCAAAAATACCCCCGAACGTCAGGAGTTTATCATTGAAAACCTGTATGTCGAAAAAGATGAATTAATTTAAAAGAGTGGTTAAAACCCACAAATTACAATCCATTATTTGGCAATGAGCAGCGAAGAAATCAATAAAACACCCGAAGAGGTGGAAAGGAGCGAAGAGCCCGGAAAAGAAAAACATGAATTGAAATACCTTGGAGGCATGTACGAAACATGGTTTCTTGAGTATGCTTCGTATGTAATTCTCGAAAGGGCAGTACCATATGTAAACGATGGCCTAAAGCCCGTACAACGCCGTATTCTTCATGCCATGAAAGAGATGGACGACGGGCGTTTTAACAAAGTAGCCAATATTATCGGGCAAACCATGCAGTATCACCCGCACGGCGATGCTTCAATAGGCGATGCCTTGGTACAACTGGGCCAAAAAGATCTGTTGGTCGAAACGCAGGGGAACTGGGGGAATATTCTCACAGGCGATGGCGCTGCTGCTCCGCGTTACATCGAAGCCCGCTTGTCGAAATTTGCCCTCGATGTGGTGTTTAATCCCAAAACAACCAATTGGCAATTGGCCTACGACGGGCGTAAACGCGAACCCGTAACCTTGCCCGTTAAATTTCCTTTGCTGCTTGCTCAAGGTGTTGAGGGGATTGCCGTGGGCCTTTCGTCGAAACTGTTGCCGCACAACTTCAACGAATTAATCGATGCTGCAATTGCTCACCTAAAAGGAAACGATTTTGAAATTTTTCCCGATTTTCCAACCGGTGGTTTCATCGATGTTTCGAAATACAACGACGGGCAACGTGGTGGTAATGTAAGGGTAAGAGCTAAAATCGAAAAAGTTGACAACAAAACATTGGCTGTTACCGAAATACCCTTTGGACGAACAACCAGTTCGGTTATCGAGTCAATAATTAAAGCAAACGATAAAGGCAAAATCAAACTTAAAAAAATCGACGACAACACTTCGGCAAATGTCGAAATCTTGATTCACCTTGTGCCGGGCATATCGAGCGATAAAACCATCGATGCCCTTTATGCTTTTACCGATTGCGAAGTGTCGATTTCGCCAAACGCCTGTATAATTGAGGACGATAAACCACATTTTATTGGCGTGAGCGATATTCTGAAAAAGAATGCCGATCAAACCGTATTTTTGCTAAAACTCGAGCTTGAAATCAAAAAAGGCGAACTCGAAGAACAGTGGCATTTTGCTTCGCTCGAAAAGATTTTTATTGAAGAGCGTATTTACAAAGACAAAGAATTTGAGGACAGCAAAAACATGGACGAAGCCGTTGCTCATATCGACAAGCGCCTCGAGCCATGGAAGCCCAAATTCAGAAGAGCAATTACACGCGACGATATTTTGCGCCTGATGGAAATTAAAATGGGCCGCATCCTTAAATTTAATACCGACAAGGCCAACGATCAAATATTGGCTATCGAGGATGAAATTGCCGAAATTGTTCACAATATCGAAAATATAATACCTTTTACCATTGCCTGGTTCAATAAAATTAAAAGCAAATATGGTAAGGGGCGCGAACGAAAAACCGAAATCCGAAACTTCGAAAACATTGTGGCTACCAAAGTGGTGGTTGCCAACGAAAAATTGTATGTCGATTACGATGAGGGTTTTATGGGTACAAGTTTAAAGAAAAACACTTACGTTTGCGATTGCTCCGATATCGACGATATTATTGTTTTCCGCAAGGATGGAACATATTTCGTTACCAAAGTTTCGGAAAAAGCTTTCGTGGGCAAAAATCTTTTGCATGTAGCCGTGTTTAAAAAAGACGATAAGCGCACCATTTATAATTTGGTTTATCGCGATGGAAAGGCCGGTGCAACTTACATGAAACGTTTTGCCGTTACAGGTGTTACCCGCGATAAAGAATACAACATGACCCAAGGCTCAGCCGGCACGCGCATATTATATTTTAGCGCCAATCCCAATGGCGAAGCCGAATTGCTAAGGGTAACACTAAAACCAAAACCAAGGCTCAAAAAGCTGATTTTCGATATCGATATGGCCGAACTTGCAATTAAAGGCCGTAGCTCGATGGGAAACGTGGTTACCCGCAACGATGTGCACAAAATTGCTTTAAAAGAAAAGGGTGCTTCAACTTTGGGCGACCGTAAAATTTATTTCGACCCCGATGTGAAAAGGCTCAATGCCGATAAACGGGGCGAATTTTTGGGCGAGTTCCAAGGCGACGACCGTATTTTAGTTATTACAAAAAGTGGCGATTTTGAATTGTTTACCTTCGATCTCGAAAATCACTTCCCCGAAGACATTCTCTTGCTCGAAAAATTTAATCATCGCAAAATATTGAGTGTAGTTTATTGGGATAAGGAACAGCAGTTTTATTATGTGAAACGCTTCCAAATTGATGAAGATACTCCGGTTAATAAACCGCAGAACTTTATTGGCGAAACCCCCGATAACAAGCTAATTAGCATTACCTGGGTTCATTATCCGCGCCTTGAACTTGAATTTGGCGGTAAAAACAGCGATCGTGAAAACGAAATTGTTGAGGTGGCCGAGTTCATTGGCATTAAATCATTCAAAGCAAAAGGAAAACGCTTAACCAATTTCGAAGTTAAAAAAGTAAAAGAAATTGAGCCGGTTGTAAAAGACGAAGACATACACGAACCGCCCTTGGATGAGGATGAGAATACACCCGAATTGCCTAATTTCGATGATATTCCTTTCGAAGTAAACCGTAACAAAGAAGATGGCGACGACGACAAATTGCAAATGTCGTTGTTCGATTAATTTTATATTTTTAAGGCGATTTTTAAAATATTTAGGATGAGGATTTTTTTAATAGGTTACATGGGTAGTGGAAAGTCGATGGTTGGCAAAGGATTGGCAAAAAAACTGAATCTTTCGTTCATCGATATGGACGACTACATTGAAGAACGTAATTTTAAAAGCATACCACAAATATTTGCCGAAGACGGAGAAGACGGTTTCCGCAAACTGGAGCAAAAAGCATTGGCCGAGCTGGCCAATTTCGAAGATGTAGTGATTGCAACAGGTGGTGGGGCACCTTGTTTCTTCAATAATATGGAAGTAATTAAAAACTCAGGCCGATCGGTATATTTAAAAGGTTCGCCCCGCATAATCGCCGAAAGGCTTAAACAGTCGAAAGTTGAACGCCCTTTAATAAAAGGTAAAAACGACGAACAACTGGTTAATTTTATCGACGAAACACTGTCGAAACGCGAAAATTGGTACAAACAAGCCGATGTAATTATTGAATTCGATCACGATATAAGTATCGATGAAGTAATAAATCGTATATGATTTTTTAAAAATGATAAGATTTGAAAACGTTTCATTAAAATTTGAATCGGAAACTGTTTTCGAAAATCTTACTTTTCACATTAATGAAGGCAGCCATGCAGTTGTAGCAGGGCCTTCGGGAAGCGGAAAATCGTCGGTTATTAAGTTGATTCAAGGATATTTGCGCCCAAAGTATGGCAATATTTATGTAAACGATTTATTGCTAAGTAAAAAGAATATTGCTAACATTCGGTCGCAAATTGCTTACGTGCCGCAAAACATTAATTTACCGGTTAACAATGGATTTGAATTGGCTCAGCTCATTGGCATTACCCAAAAGCAATCGTTAATTGAAAACCATCTAACTGAAATGAATTTGCCGATCGATTTTTATAAAAAACCTTTCGATGAAATTAGCGGTGGCCAGAAACAGCGGATAATTATTGCAATTTGTTTGTCGCTTGGCCGAAAAATCCTTTTGCTCGACGAGCCAACATCGTCGCTCGATAATGAGTCGATTGACGATTTGCTTGCTTTAGTGAAACGATTGGAAAATATAACTTTATTGTCGGCATCGCACAATCAGCTGTGGATTAATGCAATGAATCAGATTGTTGAGTTCAAAAAATCTCCTGTGTAATAATTCGTTAATCGAAAAATATAAATAAATGGACACTACTACCGACATCGATTTATGGGATCTGCTACTTGGATTTTCAATTTTGCTTATTCCATTCAGTGTATTTTTGTATTATAAAATTCGTTTGAGCAAAGATTTAATAATTAGTGTGTTGCGTATGGTGGCCCAACTGTTTTTGGTTGCTGTTTACCTCGAATGGATTTTTGATAAAAACAATGCGCTTATCAATTCGTTATGGGTACTAATAATGGTTGTAGTTGGTGCATTCACTGTTGTTCGAAGGGTGAAAATGCCCTTGAAGCATTATTTATTTCCGGTGCTGCTTGCCGGCTTTTTTTCAATTATAATAATCGATGGTTTCTTTTTGGGCTTGGTTGTAAAACCTGCTTACTTTTTTGATGCACGTTATTTTATTCCTATTACCGGAATGATTTTGGGCAACTCGTTAAATCACAACATTGTTGGTTTAAGTGCATGGTTTAATGGATTGTCGAAACAAAAAGAATTGTATTATTTTCTTTTAACCAACAGTGGCAACAAACAAAAGGCAATGCTACCATTTATTCAAAAGGCAATTGTTGCCGGAATCAACCCCTTACTGGCAACCATGTCGGTTATTGGCTTAATATCCTTACCCGGGATGATGACCGGGCAAATATTGGGCGGTGCTTCGCCATCGGTTGCTATCAAATATCAGGTAATGATTATGTTGGCTATTTTTGTCGGATGTACCTTGGCATTGATCCTTAGTATTTTGTTTACTAAAAAAATTCTCTTCGACGATTATGATGCGCTAAAGTAATTTTTTTGTTTAAATTTAAGCTTTGCTTATTGTTTTCCTAACAACACCATACTATCATGCTTAAAAACAAAAGTATAATTTGGCTTTTTTCTCTTGCAGCCCTTGTGAGCTTGGTTTTTATTGTTGCCGGTTACGTTTATTACAACAACGAAAAAGAATTGGTACAGGCTACCAAACATGCCGAGTTAAGTGCCATTGGAAAGCTAAAAACCAATCAGTTTATTCAGTGGCACAAAGAGCGTTTCTCCGAAGCACATTTTTTCTCGGGCAATCCAAATTATGTGAATGCCATTAGCGCAATTCTTGAAGGCGACACAAGCCAAACCGGTATTTTGCGTCAATCGTTACAACACATCATGACCGACAAACGCTACGAGAATATTCATGTTATTGATGAAAACAAAAAAATCATTTTTTCAGCTATTCAGGGTGAAAACTATATCGATACTGAATCACAGCAATATGTTGAAAAAGTATTGACCAGCGGGCAGTTGGCTGTTCGTGATTATTATTTTTGTGAGTATCATCAACGTGTTCATTACGAGCTGTATGCTCCAGTTGTTGACCAGGCCGGAAAGGCATTGGCAATTATGCTTTTCAGTATCAATCCAACCGATTTTATTTATCCGCTGTTGAGCGATTGGCCAACCGAAAGCAAAACATCAGAAACAATTCTTATTCGTAACGAAGGCGATAGTGTTAGGTTCTTGAATAACCTGAAAAAAGCCGACAATAGCCGGCTGTCGCTTGTTTTTTCATTATCCGATCGAACCTTGCCATCGATTAATGCTTTTACAGGTAATGAGGGTTTGTTTACCGGGATCGATTATGCCGGCGATAAAGTATTGGTCGATCGGTCGGTAATTAAGGGAACACAATATGCAATTGTTAATAAAGTTGATATTGCTGAGCTTTATGCCGATTTTTACAAGCAGTCGGTAATGATTTTCATTATTACTGCATTGTTTATTTTGTTGGTAGGCTTGTTTGTTGCATGGTATTACAATACACGGCAAAAAGGTTTGTTCCGTAAACTGCTTCAAAAAAGCAACGAACTTGAAGACCGCGAAGAACAATATCGTTTGATAATGGACAACAGCCTCGATGCCATTATGCTTACCTCGCCCGATGGCAGCATTCTTTCGGTAAATAAAGCAGCCGAACAAATGTTTGGAATGAGCGCTCACGAACTTTGCCAAAAAGGCCGTCAGGGTATAGTCGATTACAGCAATCCGCAATCGAAAGCATTGTTTGATCAACGCGAAGAAACAGGCAAGGCGAGGGGGGAAATGTCCTTTGTGAGAAAGGATGGTTCTACCTTTTTTGCCGAAGTATCGTCGAGCATTTTTAAAAGTGCACAGGGTAATTTGAGGGCAGGTATTATTATTCGTGATATTACCGATCGTAAACTGGCCGAAACACAAATCAAACAAGAGAAAAACATTCTGCGAACCTTAATCGATAGTTTGCCCGATTCGATTTTTGTTAAGGATGCTTTTGGCCGAAAACTGATTTCGAATAAAGCCGACCTTGAGCATATGGCTTGCAATTCGGAAAAAGAGGTGATTGGAAAAACCGATCTCGAATTGTACAACAATGTTGATGGTAAGGCAGGTTACGAAGAAGATATTCAGGTAATTAATTCAGGAAAAGCGATTATTAACAAAGAAGTATCGTTTACTGATTCAAAAGGTAACAAGCATTGGCGGATGGTTTCAAAAGTCCCTTTGTTCGATCAACAAAATAATGTTACCGGTTTGGTAGGTTATGCCCACGATTTCACCCTCCGCAAGGAAATGGAATTGCAATTGCAATACAGCGAAGAAACCATACGTTTGCTTTTTAACTCAACTGCCGAAGGTATTTATGGGCTCGATAACAATGGCATATGCATTTTTTGCAATAAATCGGCCATGGCAATGCTTGGTTTCGGAACCGAGAACGAAGTTTTGGGGCACAACATGCATTCCTTGATTCATTCGCCCGAAAATAACGATAGTGTATGCGAAATTAGCAAAACCTACAAGCAAGGAGTGAAAAACCATTCGGTCGATAAAATATTTTCAAAGAAAGATGGTTCGTTATTGCCCGTTGAATATTGGTCGTACCCAATAATGCGCGATGGTAAAATTATTGGTGCCGTTGTTACATTTGTTGATATTACACTGCGTAAACATCACGAAAAAATTCAACGTATTCAATATGAAATTGCACGAAAATCGGTGCTCGCTAAAAGTATTGAAGAGCTATTGCTCGATGTAAAAGAACAGCTCTCTACTGTTATCGATACCAGTAATTTTTATGTGGCTTCATACCTAAAAAACAGCAATACATTAAAGCAAATAATTTTTATAAACGAAACAATTAGTTCCGAAGAATGGCCTGTTGAAGGCACTTTGTCGGGGCTTGTTGTTAGTTCGGGCGAAAGTATTTTGGCCAATAGTAATTACATTGAACAATTTTACATACAGCGTAAAAGCGATCCAAGTTATATAATGGCCAAAAGCTGGTTGGGGGTTCCTCTAAAACACGAAAACGAAATTTTTGGGGTAATGGTGGTTCAGAGCTATCACAGCGATAATGCTTTCAATTTACAACACAAAATATTGCTCGAGATGATAGCGCACGAGCTGGAAACTGTTATTCAGCGCAATAAAATGATCAACGATTTGATTGTTGCCAAAAACAAAGCAGAAGAAAGCGATCGGTTGAAATCGGCTTTCTTGGCCAATGTAAGCCACGAAATACGAACACCCATGAATGGCATTTTGGGTTTTCTTGAGTTGCTTACTGAGCCCGATTTATCGGAAAATCAAAAAGAAATGTACCTCGATATTATGAACAAAAGCGGGCAGCGTTTGCTCGAAACCATTAACGATATTATCGAGCTTTCCAAAATTGAATCGGGACAGATGAACGTAAATATTGAAGCTGTAAATATTTACGAAATTTTAGAATTTCAATACAAATTTTTTACACCAAAAGTTCGTGCAAAGGGCATCGAAATACAATTTGAGCATGAAAATATCGATAAAGGTCTTAACTTGTTTACCGACAAAGTAAAGCTGAACGGAATACTTACCAATTTGATGAACAATGCTTTAAAATATACCGATGAAGGAAAAATTAAGATTGGTGCAATCATTGAAGTAAATAGGGTAGTGTTTTTTGTTGAAGATACCGGGATAGGAATTCCTTCGGATAAGCAATTGTCGATATTTGAACGTTTTAACCAAGTTGATAACCGTTTAACCAGAACAAAAGAAGGGGCTGGCTTGGGGCTTTCAATTGTAAAAGCCTATGTTCAACTTTTAGATGGCAATATATGGCTTGAATCGGAATTGGGTAAGGGCAGTTGCTTTTATTTTTCGTTACCCTTAAAAAGTGAAATCAATTAATTGTGAATTAAGATTTAGTGAATATGTGTATTGCGCAAGTTACAGCAAAAATGATTGCTTATTTCAATGGCGATGTGCCCAGAATAAATCATGCATTAAAAGTGTACGGCTTTGCTTCAGCTATAGCCCGACTTGAGAATTTAAACAAGCAAATGCTTGATATTGTTGATATTGCCGCAGTTCTACACGATATTGGAATTGTGAATGCCGAGAAAAAATACAATTCAACAGCCGGCAATTATCAGGAAATTGAAGGACCTCCGGTAGCAAAAGCTTTGCTTAAAGAGTATGAGCTTTCGGAAGAAATTGTTGAGCGCGTTTGCTTTTTAATTGGAAATCATCACAGCTACACTAAAATTGACGGTATCGACTTCCAAATACTGGTTGAAGCCGATTTTTTGGTTAATATTTTCGAAGATAAAATGAGCAGAAATGCTATTGACGGTATCCGCCAAAAGTATTTTAAAACAACAGCCGGCAAAACAATTTTCGACCAACTTTATTCCTCATAATTTCTGTTT
>JAFGAF010000381.1 GCA_016933815.1 Prolixibacteraceae bacterium | reverse complement strand
TTGTTTCACAAAAGGGTAAACTTAATGCATTTAATGCCTTGCAATATAAGTCCGCTTTATTATTCGGTAAATTCAAATGCCGATTTTTATACAAGTGATCTTAAAATTGAAAATGGCTGCTACCGTTTTAATTTTCACACACCGTACATGATTATTAACGATGTTGTGATGAATTATCCGGGCAGGGTTAACCTTGAAAATATGATAGGTGCAGCTTCGGCAGCAATTTTAGCCGGTGCCGACCCCATGAGTGTTTGCAAAGCCATTGCAACTTTTAAAGGTGTTGAGCGTCGTTTCGATGTGCGCCTTAAAACCAATCAGGTGGTTTATATCGACGATTATGCACACCATCCGCGTGAGCTCGAAGCCACAATTAAATCGGTTAAAGAATTGTTCGAAGGAAAAAAAGTGTGTGGAATTTTTCAGCCTCACTTGTTTTCGCGAACCAACGATTTTGCCGAGGGTTTTGCGGCTAGCCTCGACCTGCTCGATGAAGCAGTTATTCTCGATATATATCCGGCCAGAGAAGAGCCTATGCCCGGTGTAAGCTCAAAAATAATTTACGATTTAATGAAACTCGAAAATAAATTGCTGATGAGCATCGATCAGGTGCCGCAATTTATAAACGATAACGATTTTGAGGTATTGCTCACTTTGGGCGCCGGAAATATCGACCGACTGGTTGAACCAATAAGCGAAATTTTAACAGCTAAACAGTATCGGCAATGAACAGAAAACTGATTATACGTTTTGCTTCTCTTGTGTTGGTGCTTGCTTTTATAAGTGTAACACTTGGTTTTACCCATGCCGAATGGAAGGCTTTGGTAGTGAACGATATTCAGGTTAAGTACACCGAAGATTACAAATTTGTAAGCGAAAAAGAAATAAAAGAAATTGTGTCGCGCAATTTTAAGACTTTGCTTCATGCTTCGCTCGACACAGTTAATATTCAGAAAATTGAGGATAAAATTGAGGAAAATGCATGGGTGAAAAAAGCTGAAGTTTACAAAGGATATGCTTTGGGCGATTCTGTGCGTGCAGGGGGGGCAATTATTATTAAAATAATTCAGGAAAACCCCGTTTTAAGAGTGGTCGACGAAACCGGGGGCTTTTATTTAAATGCTTTGGGGAAAAAGTTACCCGTTTCGTTGCACCATACCCAAAAGGTAATGGTTGTATCAGGTTCGTGCCCCGACTCGGTGCTAACCAAAACCATTTTACCATTTGTGAACCATATCAATACCGATAAGTTTTGGCAGTCGTTATTTATGCAGGTTCATGTGAACCATAGTGGCGAACTGGTTTTAGTACCTCGTGTGGGCAATCACCAAATTGAGTTTGGTTACCCCGAAAATGTAGATCAGAAACTTCGGAATTTGAAACTGGTTTATACAAAAGGTTTTACAAAAACCGATTTTGACAAATACAAAACAGTGAATTTAAAATATAACAACCAGGTAGTTTGTACCCTCAAATAACCTGAACAGAACAAAAAATTGCAACAATGAGTGAACGGAACATTTTTGCAGCAGTCGATATTGGAACCAACACAATAATATGTTTGTTGGGAAGCGACTCAGGTGAGCATAAAATCGAGATTGTTGGCCACGCCATAGTAGCTTCATCGGGCGTACGTCGGGGTGTAATTATTAATGTTGAAGAAGTGGCGCAAGCCATAAAAAAAGCAGTTGATAAGGCACGCGGCGAGTTGAATATTGCCGTAAAGAAATTGTACGTTAACGTGGCCGGTCATCAGTTGCACACCGTTGAACGAAAGCTGACCAAGCAAATCGAAGTTGGTAAAATTATTTCGAAAGCCGATGTTCGCCAGCTGTTCGACGAAGCGCGACAAACACCCCTCAACGAAGGCGAAAAAATATACCATGTTATCAATCAGTCGTACTGTGTCGATGGCGAAATTGGTATCAATAACCCCATTGGCATTACCGGTACCGAACTGCTTGCGCAATACCGTTTGATTGTTGGCCCCGAAAACTACGAAAAGGTGCTTAAAACAAGTGTTGAAAGAGCCGGTTTCGAAATGGTAAAATGTGTTGCAAACCCGGTTGCTGCTGCCGAAGCTGTTTTAACCGACGACGAAAAAGAAGCAGGGGTTGTGGTGGTCGATTTGGGTGGCGGAACCACTTCAATTTCAATTTATCACGATAACGTGTTCAGGCATTTGGGCATGGTGCCATTTGGCGGGAATGTGGTAACCAACGATATTCGCGAAGGCTGTTCCATTCTTTTACGTCAGGCCGAATCGCTCAAAGTTCAGTATGGTGCTGCAATGGGCGAGCATGTTCCCGATAACAGGGTGGTTACCATACCCGGAATTAACGGCTGGGAACCCAAAGAAATTTCATTTAAAAGCCTGGCTTACATTATTCAGGCTCGTATGGAAGAGATTATTGAGAGTGTTTACTACCAAGTTGAAAAAAGTGGCTATGCCGATAAACTTGGTGCCGGAATTGTTGTAACCGGTGGTGGCGCAAAACTTAGGGGCATTAGGCAGTTGGTGCTTTTTAAAACCGGCCTCAATGTGCGCGATGGTAAACCTGTGAACGGCATAATTGACGAAAGCGAAAAAGCAATCGATAATCCTCAATTTGCAACTGCTTTTGGATTGTTGAAAAAAGCAGTTCGCGACGAAAATGCTCAAAACGATGAGTTAATCAATAAAAAATCGAAGCCGAAAAAATTACGCACAAATTATAGCGAAGCTTTTATGCAAAAACTTTCCCTGTTCTTTAACGACGAAAACGATGCCGAATTTTAAAACATACGGTTATGACAAACGAGTTGCTAAATTTCAATAACGAGCCCAATAGCGCTGCCCAAATCAAAGTAATTGGTGTAGGCGGTGGAGGTGGTAACGCGGTAAATTACATGTACAACAAAGGCATTACCGATGTTGGTTTTATGCTTTGTAATACCGACGCGCAGGCTTTGGCAAACAGCCCTGTTCCTTTACAGGTGCAATTGGGAAGTCAAATTACCGAAGGGCGTGGTGCCGGTAATATGCCCGAATTGGGCAGGCAGGCTGCCGAAGAAAGCCTCGACCAAATTGCTGCTTTGCTCCAAGGTAATACCGACATGGTATTTATTACTGCCGGCATGGGGGGCGGAACCGGTACGGGTGCAGCGCCTGTAATTGCGCGTTTGTGCCGCGAACTCGATATTCTTACCATTGCTGTTGTTACTGTACCTTCAAAGTCGGAGGGAAACAAACGTTACAATCAAGCCT
This sequence comes from Prolixibacteraceae bacterium, assembly GCA_016933815.1. Lineage (GTDB taxonomy): Bacteria > Bacteroidota > Bacteroidia > Bacteroidales > Prolixibacteraceae > Roseimarinus. The sequence goes on along the minus strand of JAFGAF010000381.1, from coordinate 3,694 downwards.
TGGCCGGTATTGAAGAAATTCAGCAACATGTTGATAGCTTGCTGGTTATAAATAACGAAAAAATCAGACTGATTTATGGCGATTTGCCCGCTTCGAAAGCTTTTGCAAAAGCCGACGAAATATTGGCAACAGCCGTAAAAGGGATAGCCGAAATTATTACGCTTCATGGAAATATCAACATCGATTTTGCCGATGTAAGCACTGTAATGTCGGGCAGCAAGGTGTTCATTATGGGCACCGGAATTGCCGAAGGCGACGGGCGTGCCCTCAAAGCGGTTGAGGCCGCTCTCGAATCGCCCTTGCTCGATAGCAACGATATTTATGGAACAGGCGAAATATTACTCAATATTACCTCGGGAATTGATGAGATAACAATAGGCGAGATAGGCGAAATTATTGAACACTTGCAGGACAGGGCCGGCGACGATGCCAACATTATTTGGGGCAACGGTTACGACGAAAACCTTGGCAATCAAATAAGTGTAACTATCATTGCAACAGGATTTAAGAAAAATCCTTCGGCTATTCTTCAGGATAAAGAAAAAATGCCCGAAGAAAAAATCGAATTCGTTGTTGAAAACGAAGGGCTTTTTATTTCCGATGAACTGAAAGACGATGAGCCGCAACCCGACCCCGAAATGCTAAACAATAAAATTAACGAACCGGTACCTAATCAGAAAAGAAACAGGAAAGCACAAAAAGAAAGTTGGTTAAAACGCCAGCTCGATTTGTTTTTTGAAGAAAAAAGTGCCGATCTCAACAATTAAAACATACAAAATATGGAGTCCGATATCTTAACAAATTTCGATATACCGTTTAACGACGATGCAATAATTAAAGTGATTGGTGTTGGCGGTGGCGGTAGTAATGCCGTAAACCACATGTGCCGAAAAGGTATAAAGGATGTTGATTTTATAATTTGCAATACCGATGCTCAGGCTTTGGCCAATAGTCCGGTTAACACCAAGGTACAGTTAGGTTCGTCGTTAACCGAAGGCCGTGGGGCCGGCAACAAACCCGAAGTGGGCAAACATGCTGCACACGAAAATATCGAGGACGTAAAAAAAGCCATTGGCGAAAAAACTAAAATGGTTTTTATTACTGCCGGAATGGGCGGTGGTACAGGTACAGGTGCAGGGCCTGTAATTGCAAAAGCTTGCCGCGACCTCGATTTACTTACCGTTGGAATTGTCACCCTGCCTTTCCGTAACGAAGGACGCAGACGAATTTTGCAAGCCATTGAAGGTATTCAGGAAATGGAAGCCCATGTCGATTCATTGCTGGTGATCAATAACGAACGCATTCGCGAAATGTATGGCGATTTCCGCATATCGGAAGCATTTTCAAAAGCCGACGATATATTGGCAACTGCGGCCAAAGGCATTGCCGAAATCATTACGGTGCACGGTTATATCAATGTCGATTTTGCCGATGTAGAAACTGTTATGCGCCAAAGCGGTGTTGCAATAATGGGCTCGGCGGTTGCAACGGGCGAAAACCGCGCCATCGATGCGGTGCAGGAAGCGCTTAACTCTCCGTTGTTGAACAACAACAACATTAACGGTGCTCGTAATATTCTGCTCAATGTAACATCGGGTGTGAATGAAATAACCATGGACGAAATTGGCCAAATAACCGACTATGTTCAGTCGCGTGCAGGTTACGATGCCGATTTGATTTGGGGTAATGGTGCCGACGAAACTTTGGGCGATGAAATTCGTGTAACTGTTGTGGCCACTGGTTTTAGCACCAGTTCAATTCCCGAAGTGCTTGCCAATCGTAAGGTCGAAAAAACCTATCATACGCTCGACGATCAGCTTGCTCAACAAGCCAGCTCTTCAAAACCCGACAGGCCTTCAGTAAGCAAAACACCGCTACCAAGGCAGGAGTCGATACGTTTTGATAGTGGCCGCCCGCGCGACGATTTCGACAGCTTGTACCAAAATACCGGCGCGGCTGCAAGTGCTGCATACAGCGACGAACCGGCTGCCCGGAAGGTTGAGTTCAATATCGATTTTGCCGGTTCCGAAGAAGATGAAATTGAAAACCTCGAAAAAATACCTGCCTACAAACGCAGGTTGATCAATCGGAAGAATGAGCAGCGTGAAGACCGCAAAGTGTCGCGCTTTTCGCTATCGACCGACGAAAACAACGATATATTTTTTAGTGAAAACAATAGTTACTTACACGATAATGTAGATTAAAACCCAATATGTTATGGCAATATTCGACGATGTAAACAATGGAATTAAAGAGGCCATGAAGGCCAAGGACAAAGTAAGGCTCGAAGCTTTGCGCAACATTAAAAAAGTGATGCTCGAAGTTAAAACAGCCGTAGGTGCTGCCGATGAACTCGACGATACCGAGGCCATCAAAATTATCTCGAAGCTCGCAAAACAAGGCACCGACTCTGCCGCAATTTACAAAGAGCAAGGGCGCGACGATTTGGCTACAGCCGAGCTGGAGCAGGTTGCCGTTTACGAAGCATTCCTCCCCGAAATGCTTTCCGACATTGAGTTGGATAAAGCAGTTAAGCAAATAATTGAACAAACCGGTGCTTCCGGTATGAAAGATATGGGCAAAGTGATGGGCGTTGCTACCAAACAACTGGCCGGTAAGGCCGACGGCAAAGCCATCTCCGAAAAAGTTCGTTCACTGTTGCAATAAAAGTTTTTATAAACTTTTGAGGTAAGCGTCGCCGGGAAAACTGGTGGCGCTTTACTTATTTTGTGGTTTCTTTAAGTAAATATTTCAAGGGTATAGCTTTGCGTTTACCTTTATGAATAATAAGCGTGTACTTCAAAACTGTTGGTTGCGAAACCGAAATTTCGACAGGCTCGCGCCCGGGCCAAGCAGCATTTTGTGCGCTCATTTGTTGGCGAAGTATCCATTTAGTTTCGCCTGGGTTTTGCTCCCACGCAATAATGGTAACCCCACTTTTATTCTCCTTGTTCGAAATATCCATTATGCGATCCGATGCAATGGCCAATTCGGTAGGGATAATCTGTTTGTTGTCAATGTCGGTAAATACCGTATTGTCGTCGGTTTTTAGGCGTACACTAAACCCTCCGTAACCTTTTTCGTTATTGGCGCCTCCCAGTTGCAAGTTGTGTTCAAGCGCTCGTAGTTGAATGGTGAAGTCAATTCGGCGGTAATTAATTTGTTGAGGGTAGATGTTTACTTGTGTTTGTTCCTGCATAAACGGATCGTTCGGTTTTTCGGGGTTCTTCCAATACGATGTGTAGGAAAAAACGCCGTTGCCGTTCATGGTATTCTTAAATTCAACTTCGTCAATCTCCTGAACAAAGTTTTGCAAGTGCCATCCGTCGGCAATTTGCTCACCATCGATAATTATTTGCAGCCATGCCCAGTAAATACCGCGTTGGTGCAGGTGGTCGGACGGAAAATCTTCAGTTATACAAACACCGTTCAAATCGTAAACCGGGTGAAAATAATTACACCTACTGTGCGATGGTATCGAGTCGTTTAATTGGCGTTGAAAAAAGAAGATTTTTTGTTCGTTTTCGGTAAACCAAAAACCTTTGCCTTCTTTTTTGAGTTGAATTTTTTGGGCACCGGCACTTATTGCAAACAAAACCAGTGTAAATAATATAAGGTATTTAAAATTCATAGATAATGTTTGTTCAATATTTCAAGGTTTTATGCTTTGCTAACACTGTTTTTAAGCCTTTAA
>JAFGAF010000380.1 GCA_016933815.1 Prolixibacteraceae bacterium | reverse complement strand
CACGAGGGCAGGGAAGAAACAACTACCATGGCATTAATTCCTTCGGTTCGTAAAGCTACATCGTTGCCGCTTATTGCAGCAGGAGGAATTGGCTGCGGTCAGCAAATGTTGGCGGCTATGGCATTGGGTGCCGAGGGGGTGCAAATCGGATCGTTGTTTGCTGCTTCGGCCGAATCGTCGGCTCACCCGGCATTTAAACAACAAATAATCGAAACCGACGAAGGCGGAACAAAGCTGATGCTAAAGCAATTGGCTCCTGTGAGGTTAATTAAAAACGAATTCTACCGGCAAGTAGAACAGGCTGAATTGAGTGGTGCAACACCCGATGAGCTTAGGGCTTTGCTTGGTAAAGGTCGCGCAAAAAAAGGAATGTTCGAAGGCGATTTAATTGATGGTGAGCTCGAAATTGGCCAGGTGGCTGCATTAATCGACCAGATCGATACTGTTGATGTTATTGTGAAAAGAATCATTGAGGAATATAATTCGGCATTGAAAAAAATAAATACAACTTTTTTGTGAACAAATCTTCATTTAAAACATTTCTTGTAATAGATTTTTGGTAATGCGAATTTTTTTTTAGAACATTACATAACATTTACAACACATGAAGCAAAATCTCAAAAATATGGTCGTTGTCAGCAGCATATCTTGCTGTTGTATGTGTTGTTGCTGTTGCTAGTTTTTTGCACAGCTTTCTGTTATTTTTTTAAAAATTCTTTTTTTCCATAAAACCTATATTTATTTATTATGAGTAAAGTAAATGATATTTCACAATTAATTGGGGCAACCCCATTGGTGAAACTGAACCGGTTGACACTAGGTGTCGAAGCCGATGTTTACGTAAAGTTGGAAAGTATGAACCCCGGTGGTTCGGTTAAGGATCGTTTGGCGTATGCAATGATAACTGCTGCAGAGCGCGACGGATTAATCGATGCCGAAACCACCATTATTGAACCAACAAGTGGAAATACCGGAATTGGCTTGGCAATGATGTGTGCCATTAGAGCTTATAAATTAATATTGGTGATGCCCGAAAGTATGTCGCCCGAACGAAGGGCCATATTAAAGGCATACGGAGCACAATTGTACCTTACTCCGGCAACTGGTGGCATGAAAGCTTCAATTGCTAAAGCAAACGAATTGGCTTCACAAATCGAAAAGTCATTCATCCCCATGCAATTCGAAAACGAAGCCAATGTTGATTTTCACCGTAAAACCACAGCACCCGAAATATGGGCCGATACCGACGGGAAAATCGATATCTTTGTTGCCGGAGCCGGAACAGGTGGCACCATTACCGGTGTTGGCGAAGAATTAAAAAAGCGCAAACCATCGTTTAAAGCAGTGGTGGTTGAGCCTGCCGATTCACCGGTTATTTCGGGTGGAAACCCCGGGCCGCACAAAATTCAAGGTATTGGTGCCGGTTTTATACCTAAAATTTTGAACACTAATGTTATCGATGAGGTTTATGCTGTTAGTAACGATGCTGCTTTCGAAACTGCCCGCAGGCTTACCCTCGAAGAAGGAATATTTTCGGGTATCTCGTCGGGGGCAAATGTATTTGCTGCTATTGAAATTGCCAAAAGACCCGAAAACAAAGGAAAAACAATTGTTACCATTGTGTGCGATACCGGCGAACGATATTTGAGTACACCTTTATACAACAACGATGAAACCAACTAACAACAATACAGCAGAATTGTTACGTGAAGCCGTTAAGGGTTTATCGCTTCGCGAATCGTACGGAAGCGTGTGCCACCAGCATAATGTTGGTGAGCCCATGCCTTCGAGCGATCAACTGGCCCGAATGGTCAAAAAAATAAGGGAAATCATTTTCCCCGGTTATTTTGGTCAAACAACTCTTCACCCCGATGCCATCAATTATTACATGGGGGTGTATGTCGATGAGGTTTATGCCATGTTGAGTGAGCAAATTTTGGCTGGCATGTGTTTTACATGCAGCGAAAAAAACAAGCACGAGCATAAGGTTCAAAAACACACCGAAGATGCACGTCTGAAAGCTGCACAGTTTATAAGTTTTTTGCCCGAATTGCGCCGCATTTTATCCACCGATGTCGAAGCTGCTTACAATGGCGACCCCGCAGCACAGGGCAGGGGCGAAGTAATATTTTGTTATCCGGCTATCAAAGCCATTTCGAGTTATCGCATTGCCCATAAACTGTTGGAACTTGAAGTGCCGCTAATTCCTCGAATTATTTCCGAATTGGCACATTCCGAAACAGGTATCGACATTCATCCAAGAGCACAAATTGGCGAGTATTTTACAATTGACCATGGTACCGGTACTGTAATTGGCGCTACATGTATAATTGGTAATAATGTGAAATTATACCAAGGTGTTACGCTTGGGGCAAAAAGTTTCCCGCTCGATGACAACGGAAACCCGATTAAAGGAATTCCTCGTCACCCAATTATTGAAGACGATGTGATAATTTATGCACAAGCAACAATACTGGGGCGCATTACAATTGGCAAGGGGTCGGTAATTGGTGGTAACGTATGGGTAACAAACGATTTACCTCCAAATTCGAAGGTAGTGCAAATGAAAGCACGAAGTGCCAGTTTTTTTGATGGTGCCGGAATATAAATTTTCAACTTTTTTTGCAGCATAATGCATTGTTGGGGCTTTTTCAGGTGAAAAAATCAAAATAATTGTGATATTTGAGGCGCCTTAAAAAAAGGATATGTATAAAATAGTTTTTTGATGAGTTCTGAGAAATTTCAAATGTTGGCCAAAACCTTTTCGGGTTTAGAAGAGGTTTTAAAAGAAGAATTGTTGGCAATTGGTGCTTCCGATGTGGAAGTTGTTGTTAGGGGTGTAAAATTTACTGGTTCGAAAGAGGTTTTGTACAAGGCCAATTTCTGTTGTCGTACAGCACTGAGGGTTTTACTTATTATTGGCGAGTACCAGGTTCGCAATACCAACGATTTGTACCAAAGTGTTTATAAAATCGATTGGAGCGAAATATTTGAGCTGAACCAAAGTTTCTCAATTAACAGTACTGTAAATTCCGAGGCTTTTAATAACTCCATGTTTGTAAGCTTGAAAGCCAAAGATGCAATTGTTGATCAGTTCAGGAGCAAATTCAAAAAACGTCCGTCGGTAAACCCCGACGACCCCGATATCCGTATCAATGTTCATGCCTCGGCCGATACATTAACTGTATCGCTCGATAGTTCAGGCGAATCGTTACACAAGCGTGGTTATCGATTTGGTCAAAACGAAGCCTCTATGAACGAGGTGCTTGCTGCCGGAATTCTGAAAATTGCCGGTTGGGACGGCCAATCCGATTTTTACGATACCATGTGCGGTTCGGGCACCATACCTGTCGAAGCTGCCCTGATTGCACGTAATATTCCGCCCGGCATGTTCCGTAAATCGTTTGCTTTTGAACGTTGGAAGGATTTTGATGCCGATTTGTTCGAAAAGATATACAACGAAGATTACGAACGAGCATTCGATCATAAAATTTATGCTTCGGATATTGTTAGCATAAATATTAAAGTGGCTGAAAAAAATGCCAAAAATGCTGGTGTTTCCAAAGATATCGATTTCCAAACAATCGATTTTGCAAGCTTCGAACCCAAAAGCAACGAAGGTTTGTTGATCATTAACCCTCCTTATGGCGAACGAATGCGCGAACGCATGGTTGAACCGCTTTACGAAATGATAGGGAGCCAGTTAAAACAAAAATTCTCGGGTTTTAAAGCCTGGGTTTTTAGTAGTTCCGAAGAGGGTTTTAGGAAAATAGGTTTACGCCCTTCGACACGAATACCTTTATATAACGGCCCGCTGGAATGTAGTTTTCGTTTGTTTGAAGTTTACGAAGGGTCGAAAAAAACTAAGCATCAAAGCGAGGAACAACGCAGGGAATACCATAAAAATAATAGCGATATAGTTGGGAACAGGCGGCCACGTACCGATTTTAAATCGCGCAACAGAGACGATTTCAAACCTCGCGACAATAAAAATTTTGGTCAGCGCAACAACAACGATAGTAATCGTCGCGATGGAGGAAGCTTTGCTTCACGCGAACGAAGTAATCGTTTCGATTCTGATACCGAAAATCAAGGTGAAAACAGGTACGAACAAAAACCCCGCGAGGCAAGTGAATTTACACGTACGCGCGATTGGAGCAAGTTTGTACCACGACACAAACTCGAAGATAAAAACAAAAGGGAATTTGACGATAAAAGGAGTGCCCGTTCGACCGATAGGCGCGATCGCAGACCCCGAAATTAATTATTTGATATCGAGTAAACTTTTGCCTGTATTTCTCAAAAGACCAACCGACCATTTGATTATTACTATTGCACTAATTATTGCTGCAATTGAATCGATAAACGGTACATCCCAAACCATGGCAATTATTAAGCCTGCTATGGCCGATAAACTGGTAAGTGCGTCGGCCAATACATGCAAATATGCTGCCTTGATGTTGTGATCGCTGTGTTCCTGATCGTGATGCAATAAAATCGCACTGATAATGTTGATTACCAGGCCAATTATCGCTACAATTATGGCTTCGTTATAAATAATTTCGTGTGGCTGAACAATTCGTTGAACTGCTTCCCACAAAATAACAAAGGCAAACAACAGCAAAATAATACCACTGCTGTAACCCGAAAGTGAAAGAATTTTTTGCGGATCGCCCGTATAACTTTTTTGTTTTGAAGCTTTTCGAAGAAAAATATAGGCAACCCAGCTCATCCCAATTGCTAAAACGTGCGATCCCATGTGAATGCCATCGGCCAGCAAAGCCATCGATTTGGTTCCTAATCCAAAAATAATTTCAACAACCATTGTTACAGCTGTTAATAATACCACCATTAAGGTTTTGTTCTCAAAATTTTTGAGGTATTTGTTGTGCTCTTCGTTGATCATTTATTTTATCGATATTAAAAAATTCATGAGTTTTAATATTAACAAAAATTCTAAAAAAATGTTAAACTCTTTTGTTTTGTAATTTTTATGCCTTGCTTTTAACACAAATATTGTATTTTTGTAACATATTTGTTGAAAGGATATTAGTTTTTTAAGATAATGATCATTAAGAATTAGGTACTACAGCTAATGATTGTTTAACACGGGAGCTTTGATCACTCCCGTGTTTTTTTTATTTTAGCCTCATGTTTTGGCAAGTAAACTTATATTTGTAGAAAATAAATAGAAATGGAACAGCACGATATACCGGTTTCAATTGATGTACTCCGTAAAAGGTTTCCTTTTTTTGAACCTTCGTTAATCGAAGAGATATCGAACGAAGGGGAGTGGATAACTTTTGAGGAAGGCGACGAATTGATGTCGGAAGGCAAATACATAAAAAGTTTTCCAATTGTGCTCGAAGGTTTAATTAAAGTTTGCCGCAAAGATTCCGAAGGTCGCGAAGTGTTGCTGTATTATTTAAATCCGGGACAAGTTTGTGCAATGGCATTAACTTGTTGTATGGGGCGCATGCAAAGTAATATAACTGCATTTGCCGAAGAGGATACCGAGGTTATTCGTATTCCGGTTGATTGCCTCGATCGTTGGATGGTGAAATACACTACTTGGAAGGAGTTTGTGATGTATGCCTACCGCAGCCGTTTCGATGAACTTTTAAGTACAATCGACAACATTGCTTTTAAACGGATGGACGAGCGCTTGATTACTTTCTTCAATGAGCGATATAAAGCTACCGGTAAAACTATATATAAAGGTACTCACCAGGAAATTGCCAACGCTCTTACTACTTCGCGTGAAGTTATTTCGCGATTGCTCAAACAAATGGAAAAGGAAGGCATGGTGGCCATTAGCCGAAACCAAATCGACTTTGCTGCGCTTGTGTGATTTTTGTTACCAACATTCTTTTTCGTTCTGCTTTTCTTTGCATTGTAAAAAAACATATACAATGCTCAACTTTATTCTTAAACATAAAAATTACTTTATTGCAGTAGCACTTGGTGCACTTGCCGGTTTCTTGTATTGGCGTTTTGTGGGATGTAACTCCGGCTCGTGTCCCATTACATCGAAATGGTACAATTCAACATTGTACGGTGCGGTTATGGGAGTTTTATTTGCCAATACTAAAAAGAAGAAAAAAGTTGTTAACGAAAAAGTTGAACAGGATTAAATGAAGAGATTTTTTGAAAGTTTTATAGGTTTTATGGTTGTTTTAATATTGGCCGTTGGGTTTTTCGGATGCCGAAACAATCGCAACGATGATACGGTGTCTGAATCCAACGCCAATGTTAATATTTTAATTGCCAACGATATGAGTAGTTTTAACGAGTTAATTAATAGCAGTAAACCAGTTTTGGTCGATTTTTATGCCGATTGGTGTGCACCTTGTCGAATGATGGCTCCTATACTTGAACAGGTTGCCGGTAACATGTCGGGACAGGTGAAAATTGTTAAGGTGAATGTTGATAAAAACCAAAATGCAGCCGTAAAATATGGTGTGCGAAGTATTCCAACTTTGATGCTTTTTCAAAAAGGACAGGTGAAATGGCAGGGGGTTGGAGTTATTCAGGCCGATCAAATTGAGCAAATAGTTAAGTCGAAAGTTAGTTCATGAGAATATATTAGGTTTTATAGTTGTTAATAAAAAACCCGCTTTTTAATAGAAGTGGGTTTTTTAATAAATATTTATACTTATTATTTGATTTATAATCAAACGTTTGTGCTTTTTGTAATCTCTGCTTTATATTTTTCTTGATAATTGCAATGTCTAAATTGCAATCTGCTTAAACAATATTCAAATTCATGTGTTAATATGTTAAAAAATTAAAGAAATCTAAAAAATTGCAGAATATGTCAGGTTTTAAAGTACTGATGCCCAAAATGGGTGAAAGCGTTCAAGAAGCCACTATTACAAAATGGTTTGTAAAAGTAGGCGATAAAATTGAAGAGGATGATTTGCTCTTCGAAATTGCAACCGAAAAAGTCGATTCCGAAATTCCGTCGCCTGTCGATGGGGTAGTATCGGAAATATTTTTCGAAGTTGATGCCGTTGTGCCGGTTGGCGAAGTTGTTGCCATAATTAAAACCGACGACGATGACGACGATCAAAGTAATAATTCAGAACCAGAAGTAAAAACTGAGCAGGTTAAAACCGAAAGTGAAGCCGAAAATGCACAGATTGACAAGCAAAGCGATTCGGATGAACCTGTAACATTTAAAGATGCAACACGTTTCTATTCTCCTTTGGTACGATCAATTGCCAAAGCCGAAAATATTTCAATTGCCGAGCTCGAAACCATCGAAGGCAGTGGCGCCAATGGCCGTGTTCAAAAAGCCGATTTGCTTGACTTTATTGAGAAAAAATCGAAAGGCAATGTTCAAAAAACAACTGTTGATAGCCAACAAAAAGTTGAAACAGTTCAGCCCAAAGTCGAAAAACCGGCTGCGCCTAAAGTGTCAGTTTCGATTGGAGCCAACGATCAGATCATTGAGATGGATCGTGTTCGGAAACTTATTGCCGACCACATGGTGAACTCAGTTCAGGTTGCTCCACACGTTACTTCGGTTGTTGAGGCCGATGTTACCAACTTGGTTTTGTGGCGTAATAAAGTAAAAGACGAATTCCAAAGCAAATATGGCGAAAAGCTCACATTTATGCCGGTGTTTACCGAAGCTGTGGCTCAGGCTTTACGTGAGTTTCCAATGGTAAATGCTTCGGTCGATGGCGATAAAATTATTCTCCGTTCGAAAGTAAATGTAGGCATTGCTGTGGCTAAACCCGATGGCAACCTCATTGTACCGGTTATTCGCGATGCCGATCAGAAAAACCTGGTTGGACTTACAGCATCGTTAAACGATTTGGCCAACCGCGCTCGCACCAACAAGCTTTCGCCCGACGAAATAAGTGGCGGAACATTCAGCATTACCAATTTTGGATCGTTCCGAAACATTATTGGTACACCAATTATCAATCAGCCGCAGGTAGCTATTTTAGCAACCGGAAGCATTGAGAAAAAACCTGCCGTAATGGAAACACCTACCGGCGATGCCATTGTTGTTCGACACAAAATGTTCTTGTCATTATCATACGACCACCGTATTGTTGACGGGGCACTTGGCGGGGCTTTCTTGCGCCGAATTGCCGATTTACTCGAAGAATTTGATATCAATCGTAAAATATAATTGCCATGAGTACATACCCAAAAATATATACAATAAAAAGTGTTGAAAAGGAGACACTCGAAAAGTGGTACACAACTTTAGTGGTTGGACGTAAACTCGACGAGCGTGCCCCAAATTACCTGAAACAGGCCATTGGCTGGTCGTATCACGCTCCTTATGCCGGCCACGATGGCATTCAATTTGCCATTGGGCAGCATTTCGATAAGGATACCGACCATCTCTTTCCATATTACCGCGATATGATGACTTGTTTTTCGGCAGGTTTAAGCCCCGAGGAAATCATCCTGAACGGAATATCAAAAGCTACCGATGTGGCAGGTGGTGGCCGTCACATGTCTAATCACTTTGCTAAGCCCGAATGGAACATCCACAATGTTTCGTCGTGTACAGGTAACCACGATTTGCATGCTGTTGGTGT